>CABYOM010000038.1 GCA_902520595.1 uncultured Candidatus Poseidoniales archaeon
GGGAGTGCATTTCCCAAAGAGTTCATGTGGGGTGTAGCTACTGCTTCACACCAAATTGAAGGAGGGAATACAAACAATTGGTCTGCCTTCGAGCCTCGTTCGAAAAGTCAGCAATTAAGCGGTGATGCATGCGACCATTGGAATCGGAGAGAAGATGATGTTACACTCATCAAAAATCTCGGAGTGTCACATTACAGATTTTCAATTGAATGGTCGAGAATCGAACCCCGAGAAGGACAGTTTGATTCTGAAGCGATCCAGTGGTATTCCGATTTGGTCGATGAACTCTTGATTCAAGGCATCCAACCAATGGCAACTTTACATCACTTCACGCAGCCACTATGGTGGGATGAACGTGGAGGTTTTGAAAAAGAAGAAAACATCACCGGATGGGTCAAATTTTGTTCAATGATGTTTGAACACCTTAGCGATCGTGTTGAATGGTGGTGTACAATCAATGAACCAGCGGTCTATGCAACGATGGGGTATGTCTTAGGAGAGTTCCCGCCCGGTGTTCGCTCGTTCAAACGAGTTCGAAAGGTGTCACTCAACTTGATGCGTGCTCACGCACGGTGCTACCGTACACTCAAAGCAATGAAAAATGGAGAGAAATGCCAAATTGGATTGGTAAAGAACATCAATATTTTCGATCCTTATCGGCGTTGGAATCCCCTTCACTGGATGCAAGCCAAAATTCTTGATGGTATGTTCAATCAATGCTGGTTAAAATCGCTGAGAACTGGAAAATTCAAACCACCGTCTGCGCTCTTCTCAAAGCGAATTGAAGGCCTTCAAGGCAGCAGTGATTTCATCGGTGTGAATTATTATACCCATTTGTTGACTACGCCATTCATGCCTACAAAAGTTGAGATTGACCCACTTATTCGACCGTGGGAGCAGAGAACGGATTTTCGATATCCGATGTATGCAGAAGGGCTTCGTCGGGCTTTTGACATGGTCACCAATCTCAATATCCCAATTCTGGTTACTGAAAATGGAGTTGCAGATGATGATGATGATATGCGCCCTGAACATATTCGCAGACATCTTCTCATCACCTCTGAAGCCATTGCAGACGGAATAGATGTGCGAGGGTTTTACCACTGGAGTTTAATGGATAATTTTGAATGGGCAGAAGGGTATGACCAAAGATTTGGATTATATCATGTGGATTTTGAGACACAAAAGAGAACCCTGAAAGAAAGCGGCCACGAATATGCTGGGATTGTGAAAGCGCATACGACCCCTCAACTTGTGGTCATGGCTGGAGGATTAGGCACCCGTTTAGGAGAAATGTCTGAAAAAACGCCCAAATCGTTGATTGAAGTGAACGGGAAACCGATGCTTCACCACATTCTTGATTGGGCACAGACACAAGGATGCATGCACGCATTAGTGCTCACAGGCCACCTTGGTGAACAGTTCGAAGGAATTACACATCCCGGAATGGCACTGACTTTCCATCAAGAAAAGGAGCCACTTGGAACCGGAGGTGCATTATGGAATGCAAAGGAATTACTTGAGCAACGTTTTCTTCTTGTATGGGGTGATGACTGGCATCCAATTGAGTACAAACCGTTGATTGAACTGCATCACTCTGCAGACGCACCTCTTACAATAACCGTTACTCAGGCACATGATTCGAATAACCTCAGGCATGAAAATGGACGACTAATGCTGTATGACAAACACTCAGAATCATCTAAGATACTGAATGGATATGAGGCAGGAACAAGCATTGTTGAGAAATCGACCGTCCTCAAATATGGTCACAGTGGCAAATGGAGCTGGGAAGAAACGGTGTATAGTGCACTCTCTGGCGAAGCTGCAGTGCATTTGGATGATACTATTTTTTGGGACATGGGCACGCCAGAACGACTCGCCTCATTCGAGAAATTCCTCAAGGATACTTCCGTGTGAAGCACGATATACTGGGCAATTTGGAAGCACTTGAGCGTGTTCAACCAAGACCAGAATCATACCGCCATAACCGCCACCCATCATACGCGCACCGTAGACACCGTCGGTTTGCTGCAACTTCATCACCTGCTCATCGACATCAGGATGACTGACGCCCAGAGATTTCAGTGAAGCATGTGAGGCATTGAGAAGTTCTCCAAGAGCAGGTGCAGAGGCGCCTAAAGATGAATGTACACGCTTATTTTCGGATTTAACGTGCGCAAGGCGGACCTTTTGATCGGCAGAACCCTGGTATGTTTGACTGAGTTGACGATGAACTCCTGAATCAACCAATTTGAATAACCATGCAGAAGGAAGTTCGATAGATTCAGTGGAATGATTTGAAAAATCAATCAATGTAGCACATCCTTCTTTTGCATACATCATAGCCATCTGGTCCAGGAGTCCGCAAGGAGTTTTCAACACTTCATGCTCGATTCGCTGGGCTTCTTTACACGCATCCTGAGCATCCATAGTACCGTTTACACACAAGACAACTGCAAGGCATAAAGCAGCAGAAGAAGACATTCCAACTCCGATTGGAATTTCACTTTCGACCGACAATCGTGCCGGCCATCCACCTGCAGAACGCCACAATTCCACAACAACAGAATCTCCCTCGTAGCCATCATGTAATGAATAAGCATCCAATGTCAACCGTAAATTGACGGCGAAAGGAAGGGCGAATCCTCCGACATAGTCTGTATGCTCACCGAGAATATTGATTCGTGCAGGAAGAGATGCACGGCGATGCATAGTTTCGCCTCAATACAACGCTTCAACCATTGGTGATGAGGTGATACATGGTACGGACGTGAATTCCAGTAGCGCCGTTTCCAACCATCGAGTTGGTCTTTGCGCCCCAGTAGGTTCCGGCAATGTCCATGTGAGCCCAAGTGATTTGTTCACCGTCTTTCTCATAATTTCGATTTGGAACAAATTGCTTCAAGAATGCGGCTGCAGTGTTTGCTCCACCGTATCGTCCAGCGCCAAGGTTTCGTGTGTCAGCAATTTTCGAATTAGTCATTTCCTTTTCGAAAGCAGGAAGGAGCGGCATTGGCCAAGCCAATTCACCCACAGCATTTCCTGCTTCGTGGATTCGTGTTCGAAAATCATCATCATTGGACCATAGTCCGGTTGCTTCATGGCCGAGAGCCACAACACAAGCACCGGTAAGGGTTGCGAAATCGATGATGTACTCTGGGTCAAACTCTCCAGACTTCCACAATCCATCAGAAAGAACCAATCGTCCTTCAGCATCGGTGTTCAGAATTTCAATGGTCTTTCCAGACAATGTTGTGATGACGTCACCAGGTCGCTGTGCATTGGATGATGGCATGTTTTCAGCCATGCAGGTAATCGCTACAACTTTTCCTTTGTGTCCAGTCGATGCAAGGGCTTGCATTGTTCCAAAAACCGTTGCTGAGCCACCCATGTCATACTTCATTTCATCCATGTTAGCACCTGGCTTGAGCGAGATACCACCGGTGTCGAAGGTAATGCCTTTTCCAACGAGCATTGGACATCGACCGGATTCCTCACTGTTCATTTCAAAGATGACCATGCATGGTTTTCGAGCAGAACCCATTCCAACAGCGACTAATCCACCCATGCCCGCTTTGATAGCTTCGTCGTAATTGATGATGGTCACTTTGACGTTATCGTATTGTTTTGCCCATTCTCTTGCTTGGTCTGCAAATGCTTCAGGATACATGTCGTTCGGAGGGCAATTACCGAGGTCACGTGAAAGGTGAACACCAGAGGCGACACCTGCGTGAATTTGGGTAAGTGCGGAGAGATCTTCTTCTTGGCCTTCGTCACAGGTGATGCGGACATCGAGTTCAGCCTCTTCGTCTTCTTCATCTTGCATTTTGTAATTGTCGTAAGAATAATCTCGCAAGAGCATTCCTTCTGCAAATGCACCCATTGCCTCAACAGATGTTGCGCTGAATCGAACAGTCAAATCTGTGCCATGAGCTTTCTTTCGGTTTGCAATTACTGCAGCACCAGCTTTGCGGTAGGCATGAACGTCTGCATCGTCTTCTTTACCAAGACCGACAAGCATTGCTTTGCCACCTTCACTGCCGATGATTGACATTATCGTCTTGTTTTTGGCTTTGAAGTCGCCTTCGGAAAGAATTCGGTTAATTTGGCCCTTTAATGCTGTATGGAGGCCTTCTTGGAGAGATTCTGGAACTCCATCTGAGCCTTCAAAAAGGGGCAAAATGAGGGTTCCGTTGATGTTGTGGCCTGGGCTTACGCTTACTTTCATGAGTTCACCTATACTTGCGTAGGCTGCTCGGCATTTCAATTCTCGCTTGCGTCATTCCGTTCATTGTCTTCGTCTCGTTCCGATTTTCGACGGGTTTCTGCCTCATTTGCAAACGCAGCGACTCCTATCACTGCTGCAAGAACTGAAATCGGATTGAACAGTCCATAACCAATGAGGAAACGGTCCTGCTCGCTCTCGACATACATTGCACTAACATTGACCGTTTCATTAACCCATGTAGCTGCGTTAATGACGCGCTTTTGATAGTTCAGATTCCACATTCCTTCGTCGCCAAACATGCCCGCATTGACTGAGAAAGACACAACCGAACTGTTTGTAGCGTTGACTGAGAAGAAAGGTGAGACCCATGCCACTTCACCACTTTCGCCGATATATTCCAGAGTTGCGTTTGCAGTAGAGGCCATTCCATGGTTCACAACGTCTAATGTCAGGGTGTCATCATCAATCGTTATCGATTGCACATCAAGACGAGCACGCCAATACCATACATTGTTGATGAGGTATCTCATGACATCCATCTCCTCCCCTAACCGTTCATTGAGCGCCTCTACCGAACCGGGAATAAATTGCTCGTCATCGGTTTCAAAAGTGAAGGTAGGGAATCCCATAACGCCGTAACCATAGTCTCTACTTGTTCCACAGTTTGGATACAATCCTTGATTTGCATTTTGAATTGGGATATCTGAAATTCCGCCATTTACATCTTCTCGAATGCTGTGAAACAATTCCCAATCAGGAGGCTGTTCTGGCCACTTGCCCCATGGATACAGAATAATCCAAACACCCGTGTGCATGGTAACGTAAAGGTCAGCATCTGGAACGACGGTGTTCATATAAACCGAGTTTGCGAGGGTTTCAGGCTCACTAAAAGCAGATGTTCCAGGTTGAGTTGTAGGGCACGAATTCCAATAGTGATCGTAATTTCTATTCAAATCAACCTGCCCGAGGTTCCATCGAGTGTCAATATCATTGCCATCTGGATTCAGCATGATCAGAACGTGAACCTCCGAATTTTGTAGAACCTGAATGGCTTCTTCATTACCCTCAATCCAGCCGTCGATGTAATATTTGGCAGATAACCATGCCAAAGCGGTTCCAAGATATTCGTTGCCATGATGGCCGCCATCGATGTAGATGATTTCTTTTGAACTTCCATTGGGCTTGAATTCCGTGGACCAATCAGACAATTGAACAACCCACAGACTCTTGCCTGCTCGGGATTTGCCAACATCTTCTAATTTGACAATGTCGGGATTTTCGTCTGCCCATTCATTGACTTCCAACGTCATTGCTGCCCAAGTCATGTGCACATGGTTGTCGATAGGATCGCCAGGCCAAGCCTCATCTTGAGCGTCTTCAGCCTGAGCAACGGTAAGGGGGACAAGCGGAAGCAGCAGGCACAAGGTGAGGAAAATTGCTGCTCGCATGGCTGGCGCTGGTAAGCAAGAATGAAAAACGCTTGGGTGGTTACCAATCCGAAGTAAAGGCGTTTGGATTGGTAACGCGTTCAGACTCACGGGTCCAAATTGAATTGATATTGGTTTGGCCACCGTAAATATCGGCAAAGGGATCGATTTCTTCAGGATCCAAATTTCGTTGCATGTAAGCCTCAACCCGTTCACGCAAGTCGGGTTTAAATTTCCAATAGTGGATTCTCCACTCACGGCCATCCCAAAGAGTCGTTTCTTCCGACTCAGTAGTGAGGAGGTCATAATCTTGGAACATGTAAAACAAGTTGCGGTCTGTAGGCTCCAAGGCATTGTCGATAATACGATTGTAAAACCCAAAGAAACCGAGAGCGTGTTCTGCCATGCCTTGAGCGACTTCTTCATCCATCTCAAGATCGATGTGCTGTTGAATAGCCCGAGTAAGTTCCGATAATGTCATTGTCATTTTGATTTCCCCCAACCCGCTATTTTACTCCGCAGACACTGTATATTATTGTCATCCGACCCATATAGACTCATCGCTCATATTTCATGAAAACACATAAAACAAGTGAATATTGTCCCCCCAGCACCCAAAATAAGGAGGCCACGAGTAGCCCGCCTCATACAGTCCAACAGGCGACTCAACTTAAACAACATCAATCAACAGCCTCAAAAATGGCTGTGTAAGGGCAAGGTTGTGAGCGAAGAGTATGTGCAGGGAAATTTTCTTGGCCTACCCGAAAAGGGGGGTCAAGTCGATGTCGCGATTCTACAACTGCCTTACGAACTCACAACCTCTTACCGACAAGGTACTGCTGGAGGCCCGGCTTCATGCATCACTGCCAGCGCCCAAGTCGAGTTGTTTGATGCATCACTTGGCGAAGATCTACCTGCTGGTGCCGCTCTCTTCACCGCACCAGAATGGGACGCTGAGGGCAACAGCCTTGCTGAACAACTTGACAACATGAGCGGATATCTGAGACCTTGGTATGCTGGTGATTGTTTCCCCCTCATTTTAGGAGGCGAACATGGAATTTTACCCCCCTTAGTCTATGCAGCGCAGCATCATCCGCTGGTCGGTGAAAATCTCGAACGCTTGACCGTCGTACAAATTGACGCTCATGCAGACTTGCGCGAACAACTCGATGGTGAGCCGTATTCACACGCTTGTGCTGCAAGCCGTTCACTCGACCTCGGAATAGGACAACTCGTTCAAATTGGAATCCGTGCTTATTCAAAGCAGGAAGCTGAATATATCGAAAAGGATCAAAGAGTGACGACGTTTTTTGCACACGACACACAATCTCCCTCACATGGAGAAGCAGCATGGTTATCTTGCTTAGATGCATTGAGAAATTTAACTGGCCCTGTTCACCTTACCATTGACATTGATGGATTGGATGGCAGCATTGTACCCGCCACTGGAACTCCCGTTCCGGGTGGACTCTCTTTTTGGCGAGCAGCAGAAACGATTGAAGCGGTTTTCTCGGCCCCAAACGCGACGGTTATCAGTGCTGATGTCAATGAAATTGTGGCTCAAGAAGATACTCCCCTTACACAATTCACCGCTGCGATGGTAGCGGCCAAAGTAATAGCGATGCAACTCAAGGCACGAAAAGAAGGTCGATGGCAGGCCATGGCTGCTCAAGCAGGAAAACAGCGGCTTGCAGAACCGTGTGATTACTTTAGAACACAAATAAAAACTGAAATTCAGAAAGAAACAGTATGAAAGTGGAGTGAATGCGATGACGAATCTAGATGCACATGGCGCTCACGTGTTCCTCGATTATACGGGATACGTATCTCCTACCGAGAATGATGGACAATGGATTCTGAAACTTCTCGAACAAGCAGTCGAACGCAGTGATGCGAGAAAAGTCCATTCCCATGTCGAACCTTTCGATGGTTCCATCTCTCCTATCGGATTCGCCGCAGTGGTATTACTTGACGAGAGTCACGTCACTGCTCACTGCTATTCCGAGAATGGCTGGCTGGCTTTGGATTGTTTCACTTGTGGCGGCTCAGATTCCGAGGCTTTAGCAGACGACATCCATCTTCAACTTCTGAAAGAAATTCCATCACTTGAACTCAAGCGTCGACAGCATGTTGCTCGCTTTTTACATGAGGAGGCTTAACATGTCTGTGCGGAGTTTTGTCGACCAACATTACCGCCATTTTAACGCAGGTGAACTCGCTCGAGCTGCACGTTCTTTAACGCAATTTCTAGACGACGGTGGCAAGATTTTTCTCACGCTTGCTGGAGCCATGAGCACTGCTGAACTCGGTCGAAGTTTAGCACCATTGATTCGTGCTGGGCATATTGCTGGCATATCATGCACCGGGGCAAATTTGGAAGAAGACCTGTTTCATTTAGTCGCTCATAATTCCTATGTATCCATCGAAAATTGGCGAAACCTCTCTGCTGATGACGAGGCTGAATTACTAGAGAAGAAACTCAATCGTGTCACTGACATTTGTATTCCTGAAGAAGAAGCCTTTCGAAAAATAGAACACCACATCGTCTCATATTGGAAGCAAGCCGACCAAGAAAACGTGTCAAAACTTCCACATGAATTCTTCTATCAGTTATTGCAAAACGGTACACTGGAATCGGCTTTTGAAGCAAATCCGGATGATTCTTGGCTCTATGCTGCTGCTAAGAGAAATCTTCCGATATATGTCCCAGGATGGGAAGATTCTACGCTTGGAAATATCTTTGCAGCTCGTTGTATCGAAGGAGAAGTTCGACCTACTGCGATAAAAAATGGCGTCGAATACATGGTAGACTTAGCAAAATGGTATGAATCGAGAACAGACCCTCTGGCTTTTCTGCAAATTGGTGGAGGAATAGCTGGAGATTTCCCGATTTGCGTGGTCCCAATGCTCCACCAAGATTTAGAAAGGGACGTTCCTTTGTGGGGCTGGTATTGCCAAATAAGCGAAGCATCTGCATCCTATGGAGGATATTCAGGTGCTCCTCCAAATGAAAAAATAACTTGGGGTAAACTCAGTACTGATACGCCGAAGTTTGTAATTGAAAGTGATGCTACCATCGTTGCTCCATTGCTGTTTGGATATGTGATGGACGCATAGATTGCAAGAATCAACCGCAATCACCTTTGCACAGAACTGCGCAAGTATTGAAGAGGAGCAGACGCTACCTCTTTCCATGAGCACACAGAAATCAAGACGGGCAATCGCTCTTTTCTTGGTCATGGTCGTTCCTCTGGTCTTTTCTGCAACTGCTCAAGCATCACCCACTGCTCCGACCATTAATACCGCTTGGCTTGAGGGAGATGGTGGTGAAAATCAGCACGCCTATCTCATCACTTTTGGTGACAACGGGTCTTACGATATCGATGTTGAAGTATTACACCTCCACAACAACTCTATCATCGACACTGAAGTTTTCCTCACCTGGAGTTCTGTGAACGACTATCGAACCGCTCACGCGCTGCTCAATACCACTTTGCAATGGGGTGATGAAATCACACTAACGGTAACGGTGAATGGTTGGAATGGAGACGTTTTATCTGAACCTCTAGAAACAATTCGCAGTTTTACGGTTGGGACTTGGAATCAGCCAATGGCCGATCATGAAGTACTTCTCAAGACCTCTTGGGATCTCAATCAAACCTACATGACCGATGAAGGGGAACAAGGCTTCGCACTCGACTTTAACGGACAAGGTTGGCAGATGCGTCAAGGAGATGTTCTCAATTCATGGGAATTAGGAAGCGGAAATCTTACCACACTGGAAAATACCAATGACAGTTCGACTGAACTCTCACTTTCACTTGATTCGATTTGGAAGAATGAAACAATTCAATCAGGGGTTTTGACTTCCCAAGTCTTTGACGCACGAGGTAGTGGAACACTGCACTTAGTGACGCTGGATGGGAGTTCAGAAAGCGATATTATGGCCAATGTCTCTGAAGGTTGGTTCAACCGTTCAATGATTGAAGGAGAATTATCTGAAAGATTACGGATAGAAGCAACTGGAGATCTCTCTATTCTGGATGTAGACGAAGAAGGGGAAGGACTCAATGTAACAGGTGAAGTCAGTGTCTTTTTCTTAGAAACATGGGACGAAAATGGCGTCCGCAGATTGCAACATACTCAATTCGAAGCGCTTGCTGACATGCTGCTGGATGAAGATGATTTTCAAATGGATGTGTCCTTAGACGGCTTAACCGTAGTTGAACGGTGGGAAGATGGCGTTCGAACTGACCAAAAAAATGAGTTTATTGGACAAGGTACATTCGGTCTTAACGAAGAGGATGAGAACTCAAGTGTCATGATCAATGGCACCATACACGAGTTGCACTGGTTAACAGAAGACGGCATCACTGTGAAAGACAAATTGCATATGGATGGCGTGATTACGGGAGATGCCCAAGGCTCTTTTGGAATTGTTCGTTCAATCGAAGAAACCGGCAATCAAGCAAATGCAACTCAGGTGGTCTTTTTAGTCAACGTTATTCACCAAGAAACCTGGTTTAACATCACCGGAATTAACGGTGGAAATTTCTTTGATGGGCAAGGTGTTGGTGCAAATCACAACCAATCATGGGACTATCAAGTCGTGCAATCTGAATGGGAAAACAGAACGGTTCGACTGGTATGGGAGGAAACCGGAGCAGACCCTTCAAGCGGGGATGAGCGACCGGAAAACAGTCCCGTTCGGGTGAATGCTACACAACCTGAAACAGAGGAAATCTTGGGAGAAATTACCATTTCTCGAGAAACTGGACTCATGCCGATACCACTGATACCAGGAGATACACTGAGACTTGCAAGTCAAGAAGGGCTTACGCTAATAATCACCGCAGAATCGACCGGAAATGACCCAAGAGACGGTTTCAATTTACATGTGACAAACTGGATTGGCTCGTATGGTGAAGGCAGTTCTGCATCCGGTTCAATCATTGACCAAGGACCGCTAATGGGACTTCTCTCGAGCGTATATCGTACCCTCGAGATTCCATATGGAAGCGAAAATGAAACCGCTAACTTCACTGAAAGCCAAGTCGTTGAACGTATTCTCTCACCCTCCATTATCACTGCTGAAAACAATACTGCACCGGTCTTGGTCGAGATGTATCTCGAGGAAGGCGTCATCTATGGAGAGGGCGGAAGTACGGGTACTCTGGTCGCTCATATTGATGATCAAGAAATGAACGTTGATTCGGTCACTGTTGACCTTTCTCCGATTGGAGGCGATATCATAATCATGAACGATCGAGGACTCGATGGTGACGCAATCGTTGGTGACCAACGATTTACAACACGTATTCTTGTCCCAGGGCTAGAAGTTGGAAACATATCGCTCAATGTGACTGCCACCGATACATGGGGTCTGGAATCGGTGGGTTCAGGCGAGATTGAAATCATTAACCAAGGCCCACGCTTATTCGAATTGGAGATTCTGCCTGATGTGGGGCCCAGAGGGGCAGTCATGATTGTGAATGCCCAAGCATACGATGGTCATGGAGTTGAGAGCGTATCACTTGACCTGAGAGATTCTGGAGGAGAACAGGTGGAACTTCTACTGACAAATGGAATATGGGTTGCATCGTTTACAGTACCTGAATCGATGACACCTGGTGAACAGATCCTGACCTTTACATTGACAGATGGTCTTGGAGAAAAGGAATTCACAACCTCTTGGCATGTTGATGGAATCGATTCCTCTCTTCAATCCATTTACGGACCTCATCACATTTCCGATGCTGTTATGCAAGACATCACCATCAACGTACTTAACACCGGGCCTGAAATTACCTCACCTGGTGTTCAAACCTTAGAAAGAGGTGATGAAAGTACAACCTTTGTATTGGAAGTTGCCATCAATGATTATGATGGAATTCGTGTAGCTCAGGCGAACCTTGGAGTGTTCACACCTTTCACATCACAAGCTACATGGCAAAATATGTATGATGATGGAAAAAACGGTGATGCAATCGCAAACGATGGAATTTATTCTGTGGAATTACAGGTTCGGAGCAGCATCCCGCTCGGCACCCATGAAGTGCTGATACAAGCATCAGATGTCTACGGGAAAGTAAGCCCCACTGAATCAATTGCTATCCAATTGATTGAGGATGAGACGAGTCTGTCCGGAGTGTCTGGCTCCTTCCTCACTTCAGGAGTTTTAGTTGGTATTCTTGCACTGTTTGGTATTGGCGTTGCAGTTGTCGTTTTCCTTTCAATACGCAACCGTCCGGAAAGTGAACAAGGCGAAGACAGATTCGGATTTAACTGAGCACATAGTTAGGCCGACAACCGTTTATACTGCTGTTCTTTGGGGTGATTACATCTACGGACGTAGTGTAGCGGTTATCACCGAGCGTTGCCAACGCTTGAACCCGGGTTCAAATCCCGGCGTCCGTACCATTCTGCTCCAATATGTCCATTTAATCCCGTTTTAGACGGTTTTCCACTGAAAACAACCGAACTCTTAACGGCAGAAGAGTTGAGTCCCGTATTGAGGGAGTCGAATGAGTGAACGCCGTTCAATTTTTATCGGGAAGAAACCATTGCATGCATACGTACGAGCGGTCGTGATGGCGATGGAAGAAGGAAACCGCGAAGTGCAACTTGTAGCAAGAGGTGCGACCATCGGTCGCGCTGTTGATGTTGCCGAAATTTGCAGGAGAAGAAACGGGGTCATCGCTCAAGGCTTACCTTCTGAAGTTGTCATCGGTGAGATCCAGTGTTCTTCTGAAACGCTCATACAGGATGACAGAGAGAGAACCGTCAGCGTACTTACCATCGAACTTGATGGAATTGGAGAAGTACCAAGCGAAGAAGAATAATCATTCGAGCAATGCTTTGAGTCGCTGTTCAATGGTATTCGCCGTTGATTGATACACAGAAAGAGCCTGTCCTACTGGATCTTCTAATTCCCAATCCTGGTCGATTCGCATCAGTGGACAGTTCACGCCACATCCCATAGAGATAACCATGTCATAATCATCTGCAGAAAAATCATCGACATTTTTTGGCACCATACCTTCCGTTGAGATTCCACGACTCTCAAGAACAACGACCGCATTGCTGGCGATTTTTTTTGCCGGATGAGTTCCGGCTGAATCTGCAGTAAATCCCATTGAGCGTGCAAGACCCTCGGCCATTTGAGACCGACATGAGTTCCCGACACAGACGAATAAGAGTCGCATGATGATTCCTACTGACGAGTCTATTTATTTATTTTCGACATAGAAGAGTTATCAAAGGAGAAACAATTCCTCCTTTCATGCTCAATGATGCGTCGCCATTGTTTCGCGGCGTTTGTATTTCAGCCACTCTCTATGCCGCTCTTTTTTTGAGTCATATTGTCGCAGCAACTCAGGATTGGGACACGCTTTTCAAAATCATTGCATTACTTATTTCACTGATGACGTTTATCATCGGCCCGAGTATTGTTATTTTCGGAAAAATAAACATGATGCAGGAAAAGATTCGAGCGAATACCTTCGGCTTTCCAATCTCAATAGTATTAGCGATTGGTTTAGCATGGGCATATGAAGACCAGTCGTTGGATATGATTCGAACCTTGGCGTTTATTGGCGTTGCGATTGGCGTTCATTTTGCCCACAGGCAACTGATTCGACAAAAGCACTCTGAAAAGATGGGTTGAAGTAGATTAGACCAATGCTCTCATCATGTCGGATTCGCCGGTCTCCACTCACGACCCTAAACAGGGGAGTTTGCCAATGGAAGTATCACCGCAAGAACAGAAGAAAATGGAACAGGCTTATGCGCAGATGAAGCGCAAAATGACGATGGAAGAAATCGGCAAGAAAATCAAACACAAAGTCATGGTTTTGTCAGGAAAGGGGGGCGTTGGAAAATCAACCGTTTCTACTGGTCTTGCACTTTCTCTAGCCCAACAAGGACACTCTGTAGGAATCCTTGATATCGACATCACGGGCCCAAATGTTCCAAAGATGATGGGGCTTGATGGTCGACGACTTCATGTTGAGTCGGGTCGAATTCATCCAGCTCAGGGCCACCTCGGTGTCAAAGTCATTTCAATGGCGTTTCTACTCGATAATGAAGATACTCCGGTCGTTTGGCGTGGCCCGATTAAACTCGGGGCAATTCAGCAATTTATCGGAGATGTTGAATGGGGGAATCTCGATTACCTGATCATTGATTTCCCACCAGGCACATCAGACGAACCGTTGACTGTTGCTCAATCACTTCCAGACATTGATGGAATGGTCATTGTCACTACACCTCAAGAAGTAGCACTGCTTGACAGCCGCAAATCTATTACCTTCTCAGAATCGTTGAAAGTTCCGGTCCTTGGTGTCGTCGAGAACATGAGTGGCTACACAATTTCGGGTAAAGCTGAACCTGGCTCTGAAATTGAGATTGCTGCACCTGCTGGTAAAACACTCAAAGCCACAGCCAATGATGAAGGGAAATTTAGTGTCACACTTGACATTTTCAAAGAAGGTGGAGGACGGCTTACTGCTGAGGAGTTTGGGGTGCCTTTCCTTGGAGCTCTTCCTTTTGACCCTGGATTTGTTCGCGGTGGAGATGATGGAGTTCACCGTATTGTAAGTGAACCAGATGGAGCTTCTGCAGTCGCTTTTTCTGCAATAGTGTCTGCATTACAAGAACAAATCAGTGAAGATTCCGGTTCAGGCCTTGAAATCATTTGATGGTGGAAGTATGACCTCGGATATGCCCAAAATGAAGCGTTTTGAACGTCGAGAATTGGATGTTGTCGTCACATATGACGATGACTCGGAGTTCACAATCACCTACGATGACTTACGCCACGCATGCCCTTGTGCGAAATGCTCTCCACTTCGCAACGAAGATGATGCAAGCAAAAGCCTTCGAAGGCAAATTGAGGCATTGCCGAATGAAAAGCCAAAAGTTCGAACCGTGGGGAATTACGCTCTTGGTTTTGAATGGACTCGTGGCTGTTCAAGTGGAATTTTCAGGTTTGAGCGAATTTGGGATTTAGCGAACAGAAGAGACCCTGATAACGGCAAACCCTACGTCCATGGTGCATGGTAAGTCAAGGAACGGCTTTTTGCGACATTTTGACTGCGAGGTTTCATGTGTAATACCCAACCCCGAAGGGGTTGAGGTTGTTCTATGGACGGCATATATCTCAGATGGTTGGTCAGCGCACTCATGCTGGGTGTCCTGCTGTTGCCCGTATTCAAACCTCCATGGATGAAAATCACTCTACCTACTTTCGTCGATT
>CABYOM010000039.1 GCA_902520595.1 uncultured Candidatus Poseidoniales archaeon
GCTCACGTTGCTTCTTTCCAAGGAGAAATGGTTGCTGAAATTATTGCTGGTCATAAGCGAGCATACGACCCAGTCGCTGTACCTGCCATCGTGTTCACTGAACCTGAAATCGTTTCAGTCGGACTTTCACCAGAAGAGGCAAAAGCTGCTGGTCACCCTGTTATCGTTGGCAAATTCCCATTAGGGGCAAACGGTCGAGCATTGACACAAGAGGCTGAAAAGAGTGCTGGGTTCATTCGAGTCTGTGCCCGAGAAGACGATCACAGAATCCTTGGAGTACAAGGTGTTGGAACTCACATCAGCGAACTCGTTGGTGAATGGACTCTCGCTCTTGAAATGGGCGCATTGCTCGAAGATATCGCAGGAACAATACACGCTCACCCTACCATGACTGAAATGACGCATGAAGCAGTTCTTGCGACACTTGGTCACGCAATTCACACTGCCTGAAACGGTAAAAGGAGCCTACGGGTAAGGAAAAGAAGCGTGATGATAACGACGCACTCAGGGCCTTACCCGCAGGACTTGAGCATCCCCGAGTAATTATTCAACCAGTCGAGTGTGTATAAACTTCAACGAAGTTCACGAACCGCAACTCAAACAGTCATCAGGACTGTCAAGTGAACAAGCAATTGCTTCGAGACTTGAAATGTCTTCAGCACGTCCTGCTAATCCTCCAACGGTTTGGTCCTCTGACTTCTTTGCTTCAACAGTGAATTGGATTGCATCTGCTGCAGCCTTTGTTCTCAAGTAATACATACCGGTTTTGAGTCCCTGCTTCCATCCATAGAAGTGCATTGACGTAACCTTAGCTGGGTTTGCATCAACCATGTGAATGTTGAGCGATTGACTTTGGTCAATGTAGGCTCCACGGTCAGCAGACATATCCAATACGTGGCGTTGCTTGATTTCCCAAGTGGTCTTGTAGAGGTCTTTAATCGAATCAGGAATTCCTGAGATGTTTTGAATTGAACCCTTGTGTCGAAGGATTTCATCTTTCATTTCAAGTCCCCAAAGACCCACTTCAATCAGGTCACGGACGAGGTGCTTGTTCAATACAATGAATTCACCAGAAAGGGTTCTACGAACATAGAGGTTGGAGGTGAAGGCTTCAAAGCACTCATTGTTTCCAAGAATTTGAGAGGTCGAGGCAGTCGGCATTGGTGCAACAAGAAGTGAGTTGCGCATACCATTTTCGATAATTTCTTGCTTTAGAGAAGTCCAATCCCAGCGTCCGCTGTGGTCGTTCATTCCCCAAAGATCGAATTGTAGTTCGCCTCGGCTTGCTGGAGAACCTTTGAATGTTGAATAAGGTCCTTCTGCGATGGCTCCATCTTTTGAAGCGGTGCAGGCAGCAAAGTAGATGGTTTCAAAAATCTCTTTGTTGAGTTGACGTGCTTCTGGACTCTCGAACGGTAACTTGAGGAGTGCAAATGTATCTGCAAGTCCTTGAACACCAAGTCCAATGGGGCGGTGTCGCATGTTTGAGTTGCGCGCTTCAGGGACTGGATAATAATTGACATCGATAACTCGGTTTAAGTTTCCAGTTGCATGATAGGTGACATCATAGAGAAGTTGATGATTGAAGGTTTGATTTTCAACATCAACATACTTGTTGAGTGCAATCGATGCGAGGTTACAGACAGCAACTTCGTCTTTTGCTGTGTATTCCATAATTTCAGTGCAAAGGTTTGACGAGCGAATTGTTCCGAGATTCTTTTGGTTGGACTTTTCGTTTGCTGCATCCTTATACAACATGTAGGGGGTTCCTGTTTCGATTTGTGATTCAACAAGTTTGTCCCAAACCACACGTGCAGGGAGTGTTTCACGAGCCAAGCCTTGTGCTTCATAGGATTCGAACAATTCCTTGAATTCAGCACCATATGCATCTTGAAGACCTGGACATTCATTCGGACAGAAGAATGCCCAATCTGCGTTTTGCTCGACACGTTCCATGAACAAGTCAGGTGTCCAAAGAGCGTAGAAAAGATCACGAGCACGGAGTTCTTCCTTGCCGTGATTTTTCCTCAAATCAAGGAAAGCGAGGATATCTGGGTGCCAAGGTTCGAGATAAATTGCAATTGAACCCTTTCGCTTGCCGCCACCTTGGTCGACATATCGTGCAGTGTCGTTGAAGACACGAAGCATTGGAACAATACCGTTGCTTTGTCCGTTGGTCCCCTTGATGTACGAGCCTTTAGAACGAATGTCATGAATGGAAAGGCCGATTCCACCAGCGGACTTTGAAATCAAAGCACATTGCTTGAGTGTATCATAAATTCCGTCAAGGGAATCCTCTTGCATCGTTAACAAAAAGCAAGATGACATTTGTGGAGTAGGTGTTCCAGAATTGAACAGTGTTGGTGTAGCGTGGGTAAAGTAACCTTGGCTCATCAAGTCATATGTTTCCAATGCTTTCGTGATGTTTGAGTGGTGGATACCAACTGCAACGCGCATCAACATGTGTTGAGGACGTTCTGCAATTTCACCATGCAAGCGAAGAAGATACGAACGCTCGAGAGTTTTGAATCCAAAATAATCATAATTATGGTCACGAGAATAGTCGACGTGATTGTTCAAGGTTTCAGCATGCTCCATTATGATAGAATACACTTCTTCAGAAATCAAGGGAGCATGCTTACCGGATTCAGGGTCAATGTATTCGCGCAAATCGGTAACCACATCGGTGAAGACTGTCTTGGTAGAGCGATGAAGGTCATCAACACAGATACGAGCTGCGAGGCGGCTGTAATCGGGGTGTTGCGATGCAAGAGACGCAGCAGTTTCAGCAGCCAATTGGTCAAGTTCTCGTGTAGTGACTCCGTCATACAATCCTTCTATGGTCAATTTGGTAACGTGACCAGGGTCGATCCAATTAGGATCTAAACCGTATGTTAACGACTTGAGTTTATCATGAATTGCATCGAAACGAACATCTTCTCGCTCGCCTTTTCTATTGACTACTTGCATTGTCATTTTTATTCCTCCATGTCTTTAACTGTGATTGCGCAACATCTGTGTTTGGTTTGGTACGGTTCAAAAGTCTTCGTCTACTGAGAAGCGCTGTTGGACACTTCCGAGGTTGCCACCGTCTTTGACGCCGGCCTTCTGGTATTCGCCAACTCTCTTCTCGAAGAAGTTGGTTTTTCCTTGCATTGAAATCATTTCCATCCAAGGGAATGGATTTGTAGCATTATACAATTTACTTGCACCAAGTGAGACCATGAGTCGGTCAGCAACGAAGCGAATGTATTCTTGCATGAGGTCTGCATTCATTCCAATCAAGGAGACTGGTAGAGCAGATGTGACGAATTCAATTTCAATTTCGACTGCTTCAGATATAATTCGGTGAATCATATTTTCACCAGCACCTCGAATCAGTTTATTGTGGAGAAGACAAGCGAAGTCACAATGAAGTCCTTCGTCTCTTGAAATCAGTTCGTTTGAGAAAGTCAAACCAGGCATGAGGCCGCGCTTCTTGAGCCAGAAAATGGCACAGAAAGAACCTGAGAAGAAAATCCCTTCAACAGCAGCAAAAGCAACCAAGCGTTGAGCGAATGAACCCTTCTTGCGTGAGAGCCACCGAAGAGCCCAGTTCCCTTTCTTCTTAACAGAGGGTACGGTCTCTAGAGCATTGAATAGGTGGTCTTTTTCAGCCGGGTCAGTGATGTATGCATCAATCAATAAGGAATAGGTTTCTGCATGGATATTTTCCATCATAATTTGGAATCCATAGAAACAACGAGCTTCAGCCCATTGAACTTCGTCAGCAAAATTGGTCACGAGGTTTTCATTGACGATTCCGTCGCTCGCTGCGAAAAAGGCTAGCACGTGCTTGAGGAAATGTCGCTCATTATCACTGAGTGTTTTCCAATCTTTCGCATCTTCTGCCAAATCGATTTCTTCTGCAGTCCAAAACGAAGCAGCGTGTAACTTGTACATCTCCCATATCTCTGCTTGTTCGATCGGGAAAAGTACGAAACGATCGGGAGTTTCTTGTAACATTGGCTCGATATGTTCCTGAGAAAGGTCGAGTTCGAATCCATCTGAAGTTGCTGCGTTTTTGTCGTGATCGATTACCATGTGTGTTCCCCCTCGTATGTTTCTCGTGCTGGATTTCATTTGCCCTCCGAGGTAGTGTATAATGTTCACCCTCAAATCCGAATGCCGCGTGACGGTTACGGCATAGTTTAGGGAAACCTAAAAACCCCCTCAGCGGTCTTTACGAGCACTTTTTACCCACAGACTATAAAGGCCGGTTTTTAACTGTAAAAAATACACCTTCGCGAGGTGCGTTTCCACTCGAAACATGTTTTCTTTTTGCGAGGTTTTTACAAAATACGTAATCCTCATTCTGAGATACTTGATGAATCCGTTTGAATCCATTCACTGTACGAGTGAGAAGCCAATGCTTCCCAAAAAAGAATTTGTGGGACGTCATAAGGATGAATCTCTTCAATCTTCGAAACCACATTCTCTTTCTGTGTAGCATGAACTTTTATTTCGATGGCCCATTCTGAACTGGATTCAATTTTACCTTCCCAACGATACATCGATTGAACCGAAGAATGCTGAACACATGATGCGCCAGCCTCAAGTAGAGTTTGGCAGAAAGATCCAACTTCAAACTCTTTCCAACTGCGTGGAAGAGTTGTTTGTATGATGATGACTGGTTCGCTCATGAACATTGCAGAGCGTTGCCGCTCAAGAACAATACGGTGAAATTTCACTCGACTTTACGAACGCTGACTGCGTTCGGTCCTTTCGGACCTTCACCGACTTCGAATTCGACGGTGTCTCCGTCCTGAATTTCGCCTTCGACTTCAGAGATGTGAACAAAAAGGTCGTTGCCGCCCTCTTGTTCAATAAATCCGTATCCTTTTGTTTGGTTAAACCACTTGACTGTACCTTGTGCCACGAGGCTCGCTTTTTGTGATGGTATATTATCTAAGAGGGCAGTTTGCATTCTGATATGCACGTTCTCAAGACCCTCCCCTCACCCGAGGACGTCATTTGTTTGCGACTCTATGAAAGGAATCATGATTACAAAAACTGGGAAATCTTCATCAAGAGAAAGGAGAAACACCCACCATGGTCGCCGAGTTAGTCTTACCCGCTGTTGAAGCAATGGGAGATTTCATGGATGCAGAAGAGAATAAATGGTGGGTCCGCCCACTGAAGGCACTGATGTACCTCGGTGTATTCTCAGTTATACCGCTGTATTTCTACTTCACTTAAGCACTGGAATCCATTGGTGCAGTCATGCTCCAATCCGTAAGTGGCTTGTGCCAATCCCTGATTTGATCTGTTTCAAGTCGAAATTGCATACCTTGGCCGGGTTCGATTTCAAGGTCAGACATCTCAAAAGGAACACTCAATTCATCGCTTCTGAATGTATCATCGAAAAGAACCACCTGTTCAACAACTGCACCGTCAACAGTGTGCTCTAAGATGACACGAACATGGCATTCTTGCAGTGGATTGCGCATCGAACAGGTTTCACTGTTTCCATCGTGTTCTACGGTAACTACGCCCTCGAAGGAGACAATCCCTGGAGATGGTCGCAAATCGATAACGGTAGATTTAGCAGTAGGGGCGCACACGCACTCCATATTATCCGACTCAACGTTCGATTGAAGGTCGACAGTAATTTCAACAGAGGAAACTTGAATTGATTCTGTAGAGGTTGATGTTGCAGTAACTGTATAGTGGCCAGGAGAGGCATACGTGTGCGAAGCTGTTGGTCCAGTAGAAACCATTCCATCGCCAAAGTCCCAAGTTACAATCCCGCCAGCATTGTTACTTTCAAAGGTGAATTCGTGGAGAATTTCTGTGATGACGTCTTCTTCATTATTATCACCATCATCAACTTCTAACAGCGTGAATTGATTGATGCCGTAAACCTCGGGTGCGTCAATGGAGAAAGTGCCACTAGAGGATGATGGAGAAGATATCATCGAAGTGAGTGCAGCACCAGAAGCGGCGCCAAGAACAACCAAAAGAACAAGTGTTGCTACGGAAATTGAATACTTCATAGGTGTATTTAAGCGGGCTGACTTATGAAAGTCTGTTTGTTTAACCGGATATTTCTGAAGAGAGTTGCGAATGAAATTACGAGTTCATAAAGGGTTGAATGATGTAGAATTATGGAAGAAAAGGATGAAGAAAAGAACCGTTTGAAGGCCATTCGAGAGAAACTCGAATCACACATAATGTCAACATTTCAAGGTAGGGAAATGTGGTATCAAGAAAAGGGATTACAGTACAAAGGAACTCCAGACATTACCACTGATGCATGGGGGGTCACCGTTCATTTTGAATGTAAACGAGCACAACCAGTTCACCTCAGCGGACGTTGGGATTTTATCATCGCCTATGCAGATTATATCGGTGCAGCATATGCTGGATGGAGCCTCAGTTTTGAATGCCCTTACCCTGAATGGGAAGAAGATGAATCAGTTTAAGAGAAGTAGTAAAGCAATCCAATGAGGATGCCGATGTCTGCAACGATGAGGAAAACTTTGAGAGGCAAAGGTAGGCTTTTGAAAAAATGTAAGACAGTTATCTCTTCTTGTTCCATAAACCTCCCTCTGACCCCGGATATTAAGTCTGTAGCAGTAAGAAGTGCTAATTCCGCTCAAAACTCAACAATTACATATCATCACATCTCGGGAATGTCATGGATGCTTCAACGGCTCTCCTTCAATTATTGGCAATAATTGGAATCGCTTTGTTGACGCCAGGACCCAATCCGTTGACGTGTTTCGCCCACAGTGGCATGTTTGGAAAGAAGAGTAATACTCCTCTTATCATCGGAATGGCTACAGGAATTATCGCCATAGAATTGACCGTCGGGCTGGTCGTTGACTCGTTGAGCGAGAATACGACGGCCCTCATCGCCCTTCACTGGATTGGCATGTTGTTTTTAGCAGCAATGGCCGTCGGCATGCTTCGGTTTAATCCAGCCTCAATACAAATCGAAGAAACAACATCCAAACTCGGATTCAAAACCGGTATTGCAATGCAATTTGCCAACGGAAAAGAATGGGCTTTCATCATTCTCATCATGAGCCAATACATCTCACCACTTGGTGGAGGGATCACCGGAATTCTCGTCATCATCAGCGTCACTGTATCTATTTGCGTCGCTGCACTATTCATTTGGACATACTTTGGTGACAAAGCCTCGAACCTGTTCAGTGACCCGGTGAAAGGACCTCGTATCTTCAAAATCTGTGGAACCTTGCTTTCGCTGCTCTGGGTGGCTTTCCTCTTACGAGGGCCTGCTGTTTGAGCATCACTTCTTGTCGTCGTGCAACTTCTTGGCTTGCTTTGCCCACTGGTCTCGCTTGACTCGACCTGGGAAGAACTCGATCGCCTTGTTGACCTGTTCTTCGATTTCTGAGGTCATGTTTCCGACCTGTTCAAAGGTGTAAATACCGAGCGCATACAACTTTTCAGCAATGAATGGACCGATACCTTTGATGGTTTGCAAATCATCTTTTTCATCCAAAGTTGCGACACCAAGCGTGGCAAAGTCAATTGTTTCTGCATTCTTCGAAATGCGTTCCAATTCTTCTGCTTGCTTGAGTGCTTTCTCGTCAAGTTTGACATCTTCACCGAGCAAAATCTTAGCTTGATTTGCCCACTGGTCTCGCTTGACTCGACCTGGGAAGAACTCGATCGCTTCGTTGACTTGTTGCTCAAGTTTCGCGTCCATGTTTGCAATTTGCCGATAGGTTGTGATGCCAAGTGCATTCAACTTCTCTTCAATAAACGGACCGATGCCCTTGATGACTTGGAGGTCATCCTTCACCATGACAATTGATGCAGCACCGAAGATACGCGTTATGCCCTTTACACCAGTGAGAGCGTTTCCGTCCTTACCGGTCCACGTGATGATTGTACGACCGCTGTCATCAGAAATCGCCGCAGTTCCTGCTTGATCAAATTCCTTTGCATTGGCGACTTCAAGGGTTGTAGCGCCTTTCTTAACTTCGGATTTGAGGGTTGTAGAGGTTGCTTCTCCAAGCGTCTTGAAATCAATGGTCTTGGCTCGAGATTTAACTCGCTTCAGTTCCTCTTGTTTCTTGACTTCCTTAGTCACAGGTTTCTTGTCTGGCTTCTTCTTTGCTGCAGCAGCCTTTGCTTCGGCTTCTTCCTCGGCCTTTGCATCCTTGGCAGCTTTTGCTTCAGCAGCAGCCTTCTCTTCAGCCTCTCGAGCAGAAGCAATGTCTGCTTGCTTTTGAGCAAGTGCTTCTTCTTCTGCTTTTGCTGCAGCAGCGGCCTTTTCCTCAGCCTTTTGAGCAGCAGCGGCTTCTTTCTTCGCCTTCTTTTTAGCAGCCTTTGCTTCCTTGGCAACCTTCGCTGCTGCGACTTTCTCATCGGTACGCCCAGTTATGATTTTCAAATCTTCTTTGGTCAACTTTCCATCGCCGTCTTTGTCCAAGAACTCGTGTGCTTTCTCCTTAACAAGCACAGCACTCTTCTTGAGGTTTTCAGCGCCCTTCTTGACAGATTCACCGACCTGAGAAGCGCCTGCTTTGACATCTTCGATAGAGAGTTCGCCATCACCATCACGGTCAAGTGCCGTGTGAATCTTCTCCTTGACAACATCGACTGCTCCTTCTGGTTCATCGCCTTCTGAATCGGTTTCATCAGCGTCCTTGGATTCTTCAAGTTCCTTCGCAAGTTCCTTTTCATACTTTTTCTTCTTGCTCATGTTCTTCTTCACCGTGACTGACCACGAGAAGTAGACACTTGCTCGACCGAGTTTCAAAAGTCCAGAATATTCTCCGCCCTCAAAGGTTGGAGTGTCGATACCATCATCGAACTTCATGTGGATGATGATTTCTCCGTCTTTACCGATACCGATGAGGCGTGTGCCTGTGTCACCAAATTCAGGTTCATACATGCAGAACTTTTCACCGTTCGAATCTTGGTTGAGGTCAATCATTTCAACCTTAATATCAGACATCTTGTCGATGGTAATGACTTCAACACTGCTTGCCGATTCCCCTGGCTGTAAGCCAGTGATTGGCTCCAATACAAACGGATCTTCTTGCGTTCCTGCACCCGATAAGAATGCAGGCGAAGACGTTGTGTTCTCCGGTTCAGGTCCATCTGCTAACATCAGAAGGATTTTGTCACTTCCAAACAGAAGCGGGATAAGCAACAAGAGCAAGAGAATAATCAGACATGGGAAACACCACATCCAACCAAATCCGTCACCATCGTCATCTTCATCCACCACTTCTTCGATAATGGTTAGAGAGAAATCAAACGATTGACTGTGCGCAGAATTGTTCGCCCAGATGGTGAAATTGGTCATTTCCATTTCTTCAGTAGGCGTTCCACGAATGCTGCCGTCAAGCAGAGCATCTCGGGCAGGACTCCATCCAAAGGTCAATCCTTCAGGTAATTCGCCACTGATTTCCCAAGTTGCAACTTCGCCAAGGCCAGAAATGTTCGGCATGAAAGCAGTCATCTCCTCATCCACGTTCAACAGTAGAGTTTCGCTTGAATAGGTCAAGGTAAACGGTAAGTCCAGCACGTCATCAAGTGCATCACAGATTCCATCTTCATCGGTATCAACAGGTGTACTGGTATCATCAAGATGGTCAGTACCGCATGCGGTTTCATCCTCATCACTCCAATCGTCATTATCGTCATCCAGATCCAAAACAAGCGGAGGCGTGCTGGTTGAGTTTCCAAACAACTCGTCAGGCATTCCATCGCCATCGGTGTCCGTGTGAGCAGCAGGGTCAAGTGGGAATGCATCAGGACCAGCCGTACAATTGCTTGTCACCGGTGAAGTCGGACCATCACAAACGCCGTCACCGTCAGTGTCGGCGTTTCTTGGGTCGCTGCCCGTATCAATGCTCGAGTTGTAGATACCAGTATTGGTCTCAATGACGTTGAACAGTCCATCGCCATCGATGTCGTCATCCAATGCATCGCAGATTCCATCCATGTCCAGGTCTTGAGGCATGTCGGTAGCATTGAGTGGGTCACTCAAACAATCAAGTTCTCGGGTGTCAAGGAATCCGTCGTTATCGTCATCATCGTCAGCGGTTAATCCACCTTCACCGTCAGGGTCCTCATCTGGATAAGCATCACCATCAGTATTGACTGGCAGTGCTGGGTCAAGAGGCGAGGAGTCAGGTCCTGCATAGCAGTCACCATCGCCCGTTCCATTTCCGTCACAGAATCCATCGCCATCGGTGTCAGGATTGGTTGGGTCGGTTCCAATGATTGATTCATCTTCATCCGACATTCCGTCGTTATCATCGTCTAAATCCTCAATCAGGTCGTAAGGTGGGTTGGTGTCTGGGTAATCGTCAGGAAGCTCGTCTGGCATTCCGTCACCATCGCTGTCTTCAAGCACTTCAAGCCAGAACGTCGAGAGAATCGACATGCTTGGCGTTGTTGTATTTGCCCACATGGTAAAGGTCGTGTTTGCCATCGTTTGCGTTGGTGTTCCCGTAATGATACCCGTAGCAGCGTCAAGAACCAAACCGTCTGGCAATTCTGGGGATACTTCCCATGTTGCGCCAGGAACTGCGTTTGCAGGTAGAATTGGTTCAGTCATTGAGTTATTGACCAAGACCGTCGGTCCAAGAGGTCCAGTTCCAAACGGATTGGAGTCAGGACCGCCAATACATTGCGGTAAGACATCGTTCGGACCGTCACAGATTCCATCGTCATCTGTATCAGGGTCAAGCGGGTCAGTTCCCATGTCCCCAGTTCCGTTATAGATTCCAGTACCGGTTTCGCTCAAGTCAGAAGCACCATCACCGTCATCGTCCAAGTCTTCGATGAGTTCTCCATCAACCGGATAATCTTCAGGAAGAGTATTTGGCATTCCATCACGGTCAGTATCTTCGAGTATTTGCAGGTTGAAATCAAAAGTGATTGATGAACTTGTAGCATTTCCATATATGGTAAACGTCGTGTTTTCCATAATTTCAGCCGGATTTCCACTGATAATTCCGCTTACAGGGTCAATGCTCAATCCAAGAGGAAGGTCAGGAGCAATTTCCCAAACTGCATTCGGTAATTGATAAGGTGGTACGAGGCTTGAGAATGGGGTATTATTGAGTCCATACACCATACCTGAGGCATCTTCTCCGAACGGAGTCTCATCAGGCCCTGCAACACAAATGAGGTTGCCTAGCGGGTCATAGACATCGATTGGTCCATCACAAATTCCGTCACCATCCGTATCTGGGTTGAGTGGGTCGGTTCCTTTGTCAGTTGGACCGTTGTCAATACCCGTATTGGTTTCGTTGACGTCTTCAAGTCCGTCTCCATCATCATCCAAATCTTCTTCCAAAGGAGGAACACTGTTCGAAGGTGGGGTGAGGGTGTCAGGCTTGCCGTCACCGTCAGTATCGGTGTCTCCAGAAGGATCAAGCGGGAATGCATCAGGACCAGCAACACAAATTGGGTCAACTGCGTTTGGACCATCACACATACCGTCGCCATCCGTATCAGGATTGGTCGAATCTGTTCCGTCTCCATCTTCTTCGCTGTCAGGAGTGCCATCACCATCGTCATCGGTATCTTCGATGAGACCAGGTGCATCGGGATTGCTGGTGTCATAATCATCAGGGAGCTGGTTTGGCATGCCGTCACCATCACTGTCTTCCAAGATTTCAACGGTGAAATTCCACGAAACGGAATCACCGTTAGAGTTGTTCGCCCACATGGTGAAGGTCGTGTTGGTGATGGTTTCGGTTGGTGTTCCCGTGATTTCACCGGTCGTCGGATGAAGTGACAAAGTGGCTGGCAAATCTGGTGCAATCTCATAGGTACCATCGATTACAGTCTTGTATGGAGCAACCGTTGCAATTGCGGTGTTGTTCACACCAACCAAAGTTGGAGGTACGCTGTCACCGTTCGGGTCAGCATCCGGACCTGCAATACAAATTGGAGGAACAGCGTTTGGACCGTCACAAATTCCATCACCGTCGGTGTCTGGATTGAGTGGGTCAGTGCCCGTATTCGTTCCGTCAATATAGGTGCCAGTATTCGTTTCAACAGAATCGGCCAAGCCATCGCCATCATCATCAGTATCAGCAACAAGACCAGAAGTTGGACCTTGTGCTGCATTGTAATCTGCTGGTAATTCGTTGGCAAGACCATCCCCGTCGTAATCGGCAAGACTCTGCAGACTGAAGGTGAATGTCTCTGTTGCACCAGTTCCTGAGCCGCTGCTCGCCGTGGTCGTGGTGTCCCACGTATAACTACCGTAGATTGGGTAAGGTGTAGCCTCGTTGCCGTTTTGCGATGGTCCGTTGCCCAATTGTCCCCAGTAATCCCGTCCCCAGCACTTAATCGAAGCGTTGTCAAGGATGGCGCAAGTGTGTTGACTTCCACTAGAAACTGCAACAGCCGTTCGGCCAGCACCGAGGTCAATTGGAGTGGAGGTTGGTGAGGTTTGATCCGCTGTGAGTGAAAGACCATTACCCAACTGTCCGTAGCCATCGGCTCCCCAACACTTTATCGAAGCATTGTCAAGAATGGCACAAGCATGGGTGTAATGCATAGATATTGCAACAGTCGTTCGGCCAGTGCCGAAGTCGATGACAGTGGAGGGGGGTGCGCTGATGTCGGTGACAGGCAGCGCATTTCCACCATCGCCCAATACTCCGTTATTATCGCTGCCCCAGCACTTTACAGAGCCGTTATCAAGGATGGCGCAAGTTGAAACACTTCCAGTAGTAACTGCAACAGCGGTTCGTCCTGTGCCGACGTCAATGAGAACTGGAGAGAATTGGTTGACTGAACTCGCCCCATTACCTATCTGTTGGTTAGAATCTTTGCCCCAACATTTGAGCGAAGCATCGTCAAGGATGGCGCAGGTGTGGTAACTTCCAACAGACACCGAAACAGCGGTTCGGCCCGTTCCGAGATCGACAGATACAGGCGAAGATTGGTCGGAGGTTGTTGTTGCACCGTTG
>CABYOM010000040.1 GCA_902520595.1 uncultured Candidatus Poseidoniales archaeon
CCGGAAATTGACGGAGACGAACCAAAGGGCAATTGGAAACAATCAATCAATGCCGCATTTGAGGCAACAAAGCGCGCATATCCGAATGGAAAAATTATTTTTTCAATGGACAAAAAGGCATTCAAAGGTTGGCAAAGGCAAGCAATTCGAGACCATCTCGCATATTTGCAAGCACCTTTGATGACCTCGAAAGCAATTTTGCATCTCCTTGAAGAAGAATCCAGCAGTGTTTTTTGAGGTAAGCCTCAAGAGTCTCCGCCGCTGACCAACGATAAGGTGGGAACATGGTCGGTTGGTTTTCTAAGTCAATTGTTGCCATGACCATACGTATGCCAAAATGGTTTGTTGGTTGGGTTTCACGGCGATATGTTGCTGGTACATCACTAAGCGATGCAGTCACAATAATGAAACGTCTTTCTAAAGAAAATGCCTGTTTCACGGTTGATGTATTGGGTGAGGAAATCACCTCTTTAGAAGAAGCGCAATTCTTTTTGGATGAATACATGGCAGTCATCAAAGCAATTCGGGAAAACAACCTTGATGCGAATCTTTCCATTAAACCGACTGCGTTTGGATTACTAATCGATGAAAAAGAGGGTATGAAAAACATCGAAGCATTGGTTCGAATGGCGGATGAAAACGATCTTTTCGTTCGCCTTGATATGGAAGATTATCGCGTGACTACTTCTACCATTCAGGTGGTATTAGACCTTCACAAAATGGGATTGACGAATGTCGGAACTGTTTTGCAAGGTCGCCTTTTTAGAACGCTTGACGATATAAATTATCTCGAAGCGGAATTAGGTCCAGCAGCTGATTATCGAATCTGTAAGGGCATTTATCTTGAATCGGAAGATATTGCTTATACTTCATACCAAGACATTGTTGATGCAACCAATGCATCCATTGACAGAATGCTTGAAGCCGGTTCTTACTGCTCGATTGCAAGTCATGATATCCCAGTAATTAACTATGCGAAATCTGCCTTAGAGTCGCATGGAATGGGGCCTAACATTCCAGACCCGCGTCCGAATGCTGGTCCTGCTCGAAAGGCGAAGGGTCCAGGCTATGAATTCCAAATGCTGCTTGGAGTCCGTGGACCGTTGCGTCGTAAACTAGCTAAGAATGGGCATCGCACTCGAGTATATGTCCCCTATGGAGAGAAATGGTATGAGTATAGTATTCGCCGTCTCCAAGAAAATCCGACCATTGGTACACAAGTCGCTAAGGCATTCATTATGCCTTGGACAAACCGGCCCTAATCAGTTCCGAGGCCGTTTTTTCTTGCGCTTGTTTGCAGGCGTTACACCTTTCTTAACGACTTCTTTTGGTAAGATTGGATTTGGGTTGTAACCCAGCTTTCCTTCCTTCCATGCTTGCCTTCGTTCTCTGGGAGTTCGAGGTGCAAAGTGGTTTGGATTCGGAGGCTCATGCAAATACATTCTCTTGATGTCTCGTGCTTCTACCGTTCCGCGAAGTGTTCGTGCACGACCCATGTGAATTGCGCGAATACGCCATGTCTGATCTTCAATATCAATCAAGTGTCCTGCAGTGTAGGGTGTGTCTGCAGGTACAATAAGCACATCAGATGAGGAATCTTCACCACGCGTCATTGTAAGTTTAACTCGGACCATGTCACATCTCAAAGCAGAGGCTCGAACGATGAGGCTCGCTTCACAATGTTTGACATACCGCCCATCTTTCATTTCGATTTGGTTGATGGACCACAGTTTGTCATCCTCTTCAAAGACATCTTCCAATTCAATGGTTTCATCAGCATCGATTTCAATTGTTTTCGTAACCGATGAAGGTCCCTCGGTTAAGACGAATGGAATGCTAACCACCGGAGGTGGCCGAATGTGTGCAGTGTGGACCTTTTCACAATCCTCACACTTCAACAAATAGTCAGCCCCGGTGCCTTTCGGAGTTTCTTTGAGGATGATATGACCTGTGACCTCATTGCACTGCGGGCAAAGCACAGCGTTCTCAAGAATAATTTCATCATCTTCAATGAAATCTTCCTCTTCGATGTTGTCTGCCACGGACTTCCCCGTCTATGCGCTCATACTCTCCCGTTTGAAGGTACCGGCTCAAGCGCCTAAGCGAGCCTTGAAGTCATCTCGATGAAAGGCACCTTCATGTCGGACCAAGAGGCCGGTGAATCCGATGTTGGAAAGGCTGATGTCTTAGCGCATTTATTGTCCCCGGACGATTCCCGCTCTCGTGATGAGCCACAGATTGCAACCAATATTGGAACTCAACTACAACACATGGGTTTGACGACTTGGTCGATTTCTCTCTTGCGCCGTCTGCGTGATGCATTGGGTAAACTAAAACCTGAGTCCATTCTTGAAGTTGGTGCCGGTATTGGCCATCGCAGTGCGTGGATTTACGATTTGTTTGCTGTTGATGGTGTGCACCCTCAACGATATCAGTTGGTCGAAGATGGTGCAAAATTTGCGGTAATTTTACGACGTTTAATGCTGCGCCACGATGCAGAATCTTACACCTCCATAGTAGTAGGAAATCTCGAGGCTTTGATTGGAGAAACCAATGCATGGCATGCTGCGTCTTCCACTGGTTTGGAAGTAGGCTCACCTCGTATTGCTTCTGAAAACGATGCCATCATCGTTGATGGATTGTCTGAAAGCCGTGCGCGTAATGTCGAGTCACTGCTTCCATTTCTTTCAAACAGCGGTGTTTTGTTCACCGTAGAACCCGATATGCCACTTGGTAATGTTGAGGAAGATGATAAAGACGGAATGCGCCTCGTTGATGGATTTAATCAATGGATGGAATTCATCAAGTCTGCGAATGAAACATATCACATTGCGTTCATGCCGGTGTTCGGTGGCACGTTGGTAGCACTAACAAAGAAGTGATTTTAATCACGCATCTGCAGCATCAAGTAATTGTTGAATATTCAACAGACCATACCCATAGTCATCATCATGCCCACTTTGTCCTTCCCGTGGAGTCACACTTTGCTGAATCCATTCTTTGACCTGAACGGTATTCGCTGAGGAAGAAGAGTCCGTCAGTTGCGGATTTTCTTGCAAGAGAAGCGCGAGTGCTCCGGTAACATATACCGTTGCAGCGCTCGTTCCGTCAACCATCGACCATGTACCTTCGTAATTTACGACAGGGACTTGTTGAGCAGGAGCGACGAGTTCAGGTTTTTTGTGCGGGTCACTGCGTGGAGCAAGAAGCGGCAATGGTAGCAATCTACCGTTATTATCTCCAGTTGATGAACCAGTCCAATGATCTCCATTTTGTGTAGCACCGCCAACGCAGATTACCAAACGCTCACCACATGGATTTGAGACATCTCCATCATCACCATCTCCGCCATCATTGCCTGCAGCAGCCACGACGAAAATCCCTTGGTCAATGGCGTCATTCGTCGCTTCATCCGAGCCACGTTCTGTTCCAATGTCAAAAGGAATAATATCAGGCGCTCCACCAAGTGATAATGAAATGATGTGGACTTCATTCGATACGCACCAGTCGATTGCCTCTGCAACAACTGAATCAACACCAGAACCATCTTCTGCGAGTGCTTTTGCTACGAATAAATCGACGCTCGGGGCAATTCCTTTCATCCATCCGTTAGCAACCAATATTCCAGCCATACTCGTACCGTGCCCATGGTCATCGTAGGGGGATGCTCTGTTGTCGACGAAATCTCTCCATTCAATGAGATTAACAGATTCAAGGTCTGAATGTTGCATCATTATTCCAGAATCAACGATACAAACTCGAACGCCATCGCCGTCAGAATCAATACCATCAAATTGTATTAAATCAGAATAGATTTCTTGTGCTTCGATAGCTTGTTGTCCTGGTCGATAAGTGACCAAGCCATTTCCCCCAAGCAGTATTGCTGCAAGATATATCATTGTCGAGATAAGGAGTACAGCGACACCTAATGCAACCAATCTTTGAACGAGAACTAGATTTTCTTCCCCTTGGGAGTCGGTAAATTCTTGAGAATAAGAATCCGTAATCTCAAATTCTTCCACTTTCCTCACCTCAATTTCAACTGAAAGCATGGACTGCTTCACTGAATGTTTCAGCAAAAAGTCGGGCCTCATCTTCCGTGTTGTATAAGTAAGCAGAGGCTCGTAGCGATCCATTAGCATGTCCTTTAGAATTAAACCAAGAGTGTACGCAATGCTGACCACTACGAACCATTACGCCTGCTGCTTCATCAAGGAGTAGAGCAATGTCATGGGCCGGTAATTCATCCATGAGTATCGAGCAAATGCCACCACGCTTATTGGCATCAAGTGGTCCAATAATTTCGATTCCGGGTAAGTCCTTAATCCCATCAGTCATGATTGAATTAAGGCGTATTTCATGCTGGTGGACAGCATCCATATCGAGTTTAGAAAGATAATCAATAGCAGCACCAGTGGCAATCATACCCGAGAAATTACCCAAACCACCTTCAAACCGATTCGGAGGATTTGCCCATTCAATGGAGTCGTATGTTGATGTCTTTACCGTCTGCCCTCCTGATTGAATCGTACGGAGGTTCTCAAGTAAATCATACCGCCCCCAAAGTCCACCCATTCCAGAAGGGCCGCACATTTTGTGAATTGAAAAGGCTAAGAAATCAATATCGAGGTCTTGTACATCGACATTCATGTGAGGAGTTGATTGGGCACCATCAACACAAATCAGTGCACCATGATCGTGGGCTATCCGAGCGATTTTTTTAACGGGTATTTTGATGCCATCAAGATTTCCGACTTGACTCATGGATACCATTTTCAATTTTGAACCGGCATCTGCACACGCTTGTTCAAAGGCCTCGAGATTGAACGTGTTATCTGGATTTGATTCCACGACTCTGTGGTCAATACCTCGTTCTTGTTCAAGCTGCAACCAAGGAACAAGGTTTGAGTTATGTTCTCTGTCTGTTGTTAGAACAATATCCCCTTTTGACCATTGCATTCCGTGCGCTACTTGATTCAATGAGTGTGTGGCGTTTCGTGTGAATACAATCTCCTTCGCAGACTCTGCATTCAAAAATTTCTGCAATTTTGTTCGTGTCTGTGATGTTGATTGTGAAATTTTAGAACCGTAGCGATGAACTGAGCGACCACCGCAACCCGGCGTTTTCGTGTAATAATCGTGAATTGCTTCTACAACAGAATCTGGCTTTAATGTGACACATGCGTTGTCAAGATACGCTGGTGCGTCATCGGGCCTTAATGTCGGGAAGTCTTGTCTCATTTTTTTGAAATCCATTACCATGCCTCCTCATCTGAAAGATAATCAAGAGCAGGAGCATTCATTCCACATTTCGGGCATTCAAATCGAGTTGGTGTCTTTACAGAGCACATTTCACATGTTGTTCCAATAAGGTTCTTTGTGGAGCAGCCTTCAGTCGGACACGGCACCATGATGTCTCCGTCAGCGTTTCTTGATATGTCCACTGGCGCTTCGCATTCTGGACATTGTGATTCAAAAGCTTCCTGAGTTGAAATTTTACCGTCCAATTCGATCTTCGCATTGATTGCCGCCCGTGTCTGTACTTGTGCATCGGTTCCTAGCATTCGTTGTGGATACCATATAAGCAACATGAAAAGGGGGATTGACAAACTGCCTGCGAGTAAGTGAGTTGCAAAAGATCCCATTCTCTCAGCGCCACGTTCTGCTATGAAATGTGCCCCAGCCCAAGCGGATAATGTGATTAAAAGGAACCACATTGCAAGTATAAGACCCCATCCTCGAAGTGAATGTTCAGACATTTTAATTTCTGTTAGGCGAACATCTTCATGGACATGGTATTCTTCGATATGGTAATCTCGAGTTTCGACAACTGCACGTCCAAAATAGTAGACGAAAAACATCACAATCAGCATCGCAAGAGATCCTTGCAACATTCCACCAAGTTTTGAATCGATGGGGAAATCGACTTGAGTTTCATGCAGTAGGATTTGTGCAAATACGATGATGTTCCAAAAAAACAGCAACGACAGAGCATGTATGCGCATGACAGGAAATAATCTCCAAATCTGCATGGCAAACCATCCCCACAGAATCACGGAGAGAAGCATTTGGAAATATCCCCATCCGCCTACAGAATTCAGCCCATCCAGACCAATGGCTTGAGCATCTCCACCATCAAGGATTTCGGGAGATAAAGACCCGAGAAGGAATGCAACAATTCCAATTCCAAGTGTTGCCCAATATTCTTTGTTCCATTCATGAAGTGCTAATTTCGTTTGAAACCGCAGTTCGACTTGCATTGTATCAAGTGGCTTGGCAACTGGATGAATCTCGCCAAACGAATACAAAGGTTCCACATCTCCTAATCGAAAAGGAAGAACTGAATGTCCCTCCTTTTCAACCATTGGAGTATGGCCCTCTTCGCTCATGTGCTTGCTAATCGCTTCTCCTTTGAATTGTTTCGGATTAAATGCTTGAGACAATCCTAACATTTCATGGGTGAGCGTTAAACGGTGAAGCAAACTCGGCGAGTTGAAAGCCGAGGTCGCATAGCCTGGTATTGCGCGCGACTGGAAATCGCGTGTCCTCGTGACTCGAGAGTTCAAATCTCTCTCTCGGCGCCATTTTTCCTGCGTTGTATTTCATTTTACAACCGTCATAAAAGCGGTCGTGCTTGAATGAATAAGAGCCACCGGCGAGAATTGAACTCGCGACCTCCTCATTACCAATGAGGTGCTATACCGCTAAGCCACGGTGGCAGTAATACGGCGACCAATACATTGATTATAACCGCTTCGCGTCTTTCGTTAACGACCAAAAAGTACCTTTGTTGCGTCTGAATATACTCAAAGGCTATAAGGTGATTTTAACAAATATTAGTTCGGAGAAGGCAACTTCTCTGGATGGGATAGTATGGAGCGAGAGCAAGAAAATAAAGTTGAAATGCGGCAACGAGTTCGTGATCTTCAGAGCCAAGTTGATGAATTGAAAGACCTCGTAAACACGTTATTGAGCGTTATTTGCGAAGAGCCGGATGGTGTGCACAGTGGTGCTGCGCCAACAATTCCGGGCCAGCCTGGAAACAATTACTGCATGTGATTATCCTTTGATAACTGCAAGCGGACTGAGTCGAACAACTGGGCGTGCCAGTCCAGCCTTTTCCGTTAATTCGATTACATCATCAACATCTTTGTACGCATCCGGTGCCTCTTCTGAGAGCACATTCGGAGTTGATGCATGAACCCTTATTCCCTTCTTTTCGAGTTCCAATTTCAAAGCCTTACCATCAATGGTTTGCTTTGCTTTACTTCTCGACAGTGCTCGTCCAGCACCGTGACATGATGAACCAAAAGCAATATTTTGTCCAATTTTAGGACCTGCCATTACCCATGAACCGCTACCCATATCACCTGGAATGAGTACTGGCTGTCCTGATGTTCTATCCGCTCCTGCCATATCTGCACTGTCTCCACTGAAAGCGCGAGTTGCCCCTTTTCTATGCACACAACAAACACAATTTTCACCATGAATCTTATGTGTTTCAACTTTCGCTATATTGTGAGCAACATCATACAACGTCTTTGCTTCACCATCGACGCCGAGTTCCAAACGTAACACTTCTCGTAAGCGGTGAGCAAGTGTACTTCGATTAGCGAAGGCGAAATTGGCAGCTGCGTTCATTGCGTCAAAATACGCTTGCCCTTGAGGAGAATGGAAGGGTGCTGAAGCAAGTTGGCGGTCAGCGATTTCATATCCCCACTCATGATCGACCCAGACATCACCTTGCTGTTTGTATCGCCTTTCAAGACTTCGGACATGGTCGCTGCATACTTGATGTCCGAGTCCTCTCGAACCAGAATGAATCATAGCGACAAGTTGCCCATCATATAATCCCCATTTTTCAGCAGTTTCATTATCTACAGTTTTTCCTACAGTTTGGAGTTCAAGAAAATGATTTCCACTGCCCAAAGTACCCAATGCTCGAAGTCCACGTTCCTTTGCTCGTTGTGAGATTTCAGCTTGCTCAGTATGGAGGATGCCATTCGATTCAATGTTTTTCAAATCTTCATCATAGCCGTAACCGAGTTCAACAGCCGCTGATGCACCACCTTGGATGAGGTTTTCTAGGTCATCCATGGTAATCTCAACCCCGCCTTTACCTGAGGCACCTGCAGGAATTCTACCGGCTAATCTTCCAGCCAATTTTTTGAGATTTGGGATGTCTTTTTCAGTTGCATCCAGTGCGAGCATTCGCACACCACAATTGATGTCAAAACCGACACCACCTGGTGATATTGCACCACCAAAGTCACCATGTTCCGTATCCGTAGCAACAACACCTCCAATCGGCAATCCATATCCAAAGTGCCAATCCGCCATCCCCCATGCTTCCCCAACAATCCCTGGAAGACTCGCAGCATTGATGAGTTGTTCAGGACCTCGGTCATCGGCATGCTTGGTAAGATGGATTTCATCTGTAACTAAACGAGCATCAACTTTCATCCGACCATGGGCTTTGATACGCATCGTCCCGTCTCCTTCATTGGAGAGGTAGCGACGCCAGTCATCGGACATAGAGCCTGCTCGAGTGTTTCACCTTTGAGCATTGTTCTCCGTTTCTGTCTAAAAATACCCATAGGTTTCAAGGGGTGTCGACCGCTGGGCGAGGTATAACCTTAGGAGGTCTACATCATATGGGATTACCACCGATTGATTTAGCGGTCTTCAAGAATGAAGGATATGTTCGCAACCAATGCAGAATTACGAACTTGTGGTTTTGGACTACGGACTCTTCTCGAGACACTTGCGGAGATACAACCGAAGACGAATATACATTCATTGGTGCCCCGTTGATTGAAGGATTCCCTATGCGAGGTAAAGCATTGAAAGACGCAATGCGGGAGGCCTTTTTATCCTTTTTTGAAAAAATTGAGCACACCCGCATTGAGCCTTATCCAGTTTTGGCCCGATGGCGAGACGATATACACTTGACAATTGCGTCTATCGCTGACTTCCAACCACATGTCACCTCTGGAGAAGTTGAGCCACCTGCAAATCCTTTGACGATATCACAACCTTGTATTCGTCTTACTGACGTTGATGCAGTGGGTCGATCGGGACGTCATTTGACTACCTTTGAGATGATGGCCCATCACGTGTTCAACCGACCTGATGAGGGTAAAATGTATTACTGGATGGAAGAATGTGTTCAACACTGCCATGACTTGATGACAAAAACGTTCAACATACCTTCCAACGAAATCACCTATGTAGAGAATCCTTGGTGCGGAGGAGGGAATGCTGGTGCCGCAGTTGAAGTGATTGTTGGTGGCCTCGAATTAGCTACGCTCGTCTTCATGAATCTTGAAGAACATCCGGATGGGGACATTGAACTCAAGGGCGATACTTACCGAGAAATGCCTCTACAAATTATCGATACGGGTTATGGTTTGGAGCGCTTTTGTTGGGCAGCTGCTGGCACCCCTACAATCTATGAAGCGATTTATCCCGATACGGTTTCTTGGCTCAAAGAAATGGTTGGCTTCTCTACGATCACCTCTCAATGGCCAAAACTTGACTTAGATGCTTTACTCGGTGAGATGAGCCGTTTGAATGGCATTATGAACATTGAACCAGGCGTCGACGCTGATGAACTTCAGTCGACGTTCTTGAGGCGGTTGAAAGAGCGTGGAATCGATGTCACAGCGGAGCAGTTTTCTGCCGTTACAGAACCGCTTTCGAAAATTTATGCCATTCCTGACCATCTTCACGCATTGAGCCATATGCTTGGCGATGGCCTGGTTCCTTCGAATGCAAAGGCTGGTTATCTTGCACGCATGCTTGCTCGTCGAACTCTACGATTACGTGATGATTTAGGCCTTAGTGTTTCTCTTGCTGAACTCGCTCAGCATCATCTTTCAGTCAACCTTGGTGGTCAGGTGATGAAGCAAACCCACGACGGTTTACTCGGCATACTTCAACTCGAAGAAGAGCGTTACGTCGAAATGATTCGAAAAGGCAGTAATGCGATTAATACTCAGTTCAAAGGTTTGTCACAAGACTCTGAACATATACCCGATGAGATTCTTTTCAATCTCAATGATTCACACGGATTGGCTCCGGATATGGTTGTCACATTGGCGAAAAACGCTGGCTGGAAAGACGTCCGAATCCGGACAGGGTTTGCTGCAGAAATGGCAGAGCGTCATGCACGTTTAGCAAAGCAAGCTGCACAAGCCGTTGCAGAAAAGCCGTTGGTTGAATCTATACCGCAATTGCCGCCAACCGTTGCGTTATACTACGAAGATGTTCAGCAAAGGGAATTTGACGCGAGCGTGTTAGCATGCCTTCCCCTTGTTGGTGAAGACATACCTGAGGGGGCAACACATGGTATTCTTCTCGACAAAACCTGTTTCTATCCTGAGGGTGGTGGTCAAGAAGGCGATTATGGACGGTTATCCACCGATTCAACCAACCATCAAGTCCTTGATACTCGTAAGGTCGGTGAACATATTTTGCACTTGGTTACCGGCAGTTTTGAAACAGGAGATTTAGTCCACGGCAGCCTCGATTGGAACCGCCGCAAACAGTTGATGGATCATCACACATCAGTGCATATTGTAGGTGGTGCTGCGCGCCGGATTCTTGGCCCCCACATCTATCAAGCAGGTTCCAATAAATCTGCTGATTCCGGACGTCTTGACATCACTCATTTCAATCGTCTTAATCGCGAGGATTTAGATGCAATAGAGTCATTATCGAACGAGATTATTGGGCAAGTGCAACGCACAGAGAAAACAGAACTCAATCGGAAAGATGCCGATAAAAAGTACGGATTTGATTTGTATCAGGGCGGCGCTCCCAAAGGCAGTTCCATACGTATCATTCGTATCGCAGACCATGACATTCAGGCCTGTGGTGGCACACATCACGATGAACCAGGTCAAATTGGTTCTATTCGAATCGTCCGTTCTGCTGCTGTTCAAGACGGTGTAGAACGCCTCCACATTGTTGCGGGGCAGGCGGCCCTCAATTACGCTCGTAACCAAGATGCATTGTTACGAAAGACCAGTGAAACTTTTGGCATTCCATCTCACGATTTACCAAATGCTTCGAAACGTTTCTATTCTGAGTGGAAGGAGCAACGAAAGAAAATAGAACAACTTGAAGCAGAAATCGTTCGCCTTCGAACCTCTGGTGGGGGTTCAGACTCTTCAGAGGTTGATGGAGTTCGAGTTGTTATCATGGAAGTCAATGGTGATTTGAAGAAAATGACAAAAATGCTCAAAGAGCTTACACTTGATGACTCTCAACCTTCACTCGCCGTTCTTGGCTCAAGAGAAGGTGGTGGCAAATTGATGATTGCTGTCACTGAGAACACAATTGCAAGCGAACGTTATGATGCGGTAACTTTGCTCCGTGAAATCGCTCCTCACATCAAGGGTGGTGGCGGTGGTCGTCCTACTCTAGCCCAGGGCGGTGGGTCAAATTCCGATGGTCTCGATGCTGCACTTGATGCAGCTCGCAAGAGTGTTGGTGTTTGATTCGAACCTTTTTCCGGAGAAAGATTCATACTTTCTCTCGAAATACTTGTGATGTCAATGTCTGAAAAGTCACTTCCAAAGCCTCCCAAGATTGTCCTCGAAGACAATGTATCCGTGCCATTGGATGAATCCATTCAATCTTCATTGCGTGAGGTTAGAGAAATTCCTGTTTCGATGATAGAACCTTCACCTTTGCTACTGTTGTTCGGTTTACTTGGATACGGTGTCACAATCTTTGGTGTGTTCTCGGTTTGGGATAACGACATAACATCGTGCTTTAACATACTATGCTGTGGTTCATTCTTTTCAACAATCTCGCTTTTGATTTACTACAATAATTATGGCTATTGGGAAAAAAGCATGGGGCAGAGCAGTGCCAACGCAGATATGACCACAATTTTACTGGGCGTAATGGCAGTTGTGATATTGGTTTTCTACCTTTTTTTACGAGGATTTTGATTAAAGAGTTCGAAGTGCTTCTTTATCAAAGTAGGACACAGCTACGTCTCGTGCATTCTCTGGAGAAAACCACTGAACTTCAGAAATCTCTTCTGTTTGCAATTTAAGAGTCGTAATGTCACCATTCCACAAGGAACGGTATGTGAATGAAACAAAGGATATTCCCTCGTCTGTAAATATTTTCTGGGTTATGACGGGCTCATTTTGCTCAAGTACGATACTTAGTCCAATTTCTTCCAGCGTTTCGCGAACACACCCAATACTGGGGTGCTCGTCGTGATCCATATACCCACCCGGCAGGGTCCAAAATCCTCTAAAGTGGCCTCGCTCGACTTTACCGAGCAAGACTTGCCCTTCACCATTAC
>CABYOM010000041.1 GCA_902520595.1 uncultured Candidatus Poseidoniales archaeon
GTAGGTGATTCGGAAATGGATTTGTCTATGCATATTGAAGGTAGCCGATTTATTGGGTTTAATCCAACTCGTGAATCTTCTCAGAAGGCTTTTGAAGCAGCAGAAATTGATGTAGTCTACGCAAAAGATTTGCGAGCAATACTTCCTCTGCTGCGTATTGAATAATTAGGCAAAGGGAATTGAAGTCGTTGCATGACTTTTCAGATTAACAATTGTCAGCATACAAGGCTTAGGTTGGAACCCCAACATTCGCTGATATGAAGTCTGATCCTGCCATGTGCTTGAGCATATTAGAGTTGTACCTTTGAAATCAACACATGCATGTCCGTGAACGTGACCTGTGACAAAAATGTCCGGAACTTGACGAATGACTAACCCATCCTCAGGTTCGGGAGAAAGTGGGGTTTTACCCCCCCATTGGGGGGCAAGATGCCGTCGTCGGAGCATTTGTCGCATTGCTTCGACTGGGTCAGCATACGTCACGGTTCTCAGTCCTGCAACAAAATCGTCAATTGACTTTCCGTGGTAGGATAGCAAGCGAACACCGTGCAGTGAAAAGTCACAAGGATTGCCAACAAAGGTGGTCGTGTTGTAATCTTGCTGGATGTCTTTCTCGAAGGTCGGTTGAGGTTCAGCAGGTCGCACAGCGTCGTGGTTTCCAGGCAACATTACGCACTCGACCCAGTCAGGGAGCAGCTCAAGTAATCGTGCAAACTCTGTGTATTGCCCAAAAAGATCAGGAATTGAAAGTTCACTGTCTTGACCTGGATAAATTCCAACACCATCGACGCAATCCCCTGATAAAATGAGATATTTGATGGTCTTTGCAAGAGGATCTGTATGGAACCAGCGGACCATTTTGTGCCACTGTGCTTCCAAGAAGGTTTTGGAACCGACGTGAATATCTGAAATGAATGCCACACTCACTCCATGCTCTGCAGAAGTTTTCTGATGACTTGCTTGCATTGGGAAATGCAAGTCATCAACATAGAACATATCGCCAGTTTGGCTGAAGGTCCCAGACACTCCGAGTACATCATCGGGCATCAACCCTGCTTCCAAGATTTGCTCATGCGCCCTGTCTCTGTCGTCGCCCTTTCTTTTGGTAAGTAAGCAGGTGAGTTCACCTGTTTCATCTTCAAGCCTCCACATGAGGTGACCATTTTTGGTGTAACGCGGTTCATTAACCAGTCCAATTGCAACTGCCTTGTTTTCATATCCCTGGTAGCGGCTGCTTTCTGCATGTAATCGAGAGATTTCAGTAGGAGTTCGTGGGAGGTTGGAATTTTGAATAATCATTTTCCGAATACTTTGCAATCGGTCACTAAAGCATGATGTGATGTCAGCCATTTTTCCTTCAGTAATACTGTTGCCTGTAATGTCGTAGTGAACTAAAATATCACTCGGTGCATCGGACGCATTTTCACTAAAATCAGCAGTATTCCAATCTGGGAGATTGTTTCGAAACTTCAAGTCGAGTGGTTCTGGAGCAAGAATTGGGGCAATTGTTCTTCCAAGTGTAGGGGTTTTTTCCCGTGCAGGAGTTGGCAAAAGAGGTTCCGATTTATTTTTTTGATTCCATACCTGTAGCATCGATTCAAGAATTTCGTTGGTCAAAAACCCCTTTTCAAATCCTACTTCTCCTGAGCAATTGAGCACGCCTTCTAAATCATCAAGGCCAAGCAAACGTGAACGAATCGATGCGGATGGAAGAAAGCCTCGCTGCCGCAAGAGTGCAGTCATTTCCTTTTCAGATGCACCCATGAACTCACGGTAGCGCCTCCGTTCCAAAAGCACATCGGTATGAATTGTTCACTTCGCCAACGGGTTAATCCCATTCTGCTTCGTTATCAAGCGACGAATCTCGGCCGGGAGGCGCACCTTCTCCATCCCATGAGTCATCTTGCCAAGGTGCCGATTCACGAGCGGCTGCCTCTCTTTGGGCCCTGTCTAATTCGAATTGGATTCTCTCCGCTTCCTTCTCCGCTTTTTGACGTTCCAATTCCATGAGTTGTTCTTCATCTTGAGCCATGGCCTGGTCCCAACGCTTGATGGTTGACAACAGAGCAAAGTGAACAAATCCAATTTTATTTTCTGCCCTATTCCCTCCAATTTCAGTAGATTCAGCATTCGCCCAATTTTTTGAAGCGATTCCGACGTAAACCAATCCGACTTTTTTATGGGTTCCATCGTTTTTTGGACCAGCAATTCCAGTGATCGAAATGGCAATGTCGGCTTCTGCTTTTTTCAAGGCTCCTTGGGCCATTTGAATGGCAACCTCGGCAGAGACGGCTCCTTTTTTCTCAATTGATTCAGGCCGCACATCCAATTCCTTGATTTTTGCTTCATTCGAATACGTTATCCATGCTTGGTTAAACCAGGCTGATGCTCCAGAAATATCTGTGAAAGCACTTGACAGCAATCCACCAGTGCATGATTCTGCAACGGTAATACTGTGTCCGCCCTCTTTGATGCGCCGTACAAGACGAGCTGCAGCGGCTTGAACATCTTCATCCATGCAAATCAATGGCAAAGTTCCTCTGTTTTGAGGTTAACGCCTGCATCAATGCCTTCAATAACACCTTCTTACAGGGGTGGTTGGGTCTGTGGTCTAGTGGTTATGACACCGCCCTTACACGGCGTTGATCGAGGGTTCAAATCCCTCCAGACCCACTACCAAAGGTATGTCGCAATCTCCTGATCAGAACCGGCAAAAACTTTCGTGATACCTGATTTCTTGCGAAATTCTCGAGCGTCATTTTCATCACCGTCAATCAAAATGAGATGAACTGCTCTTTGCCAAAGTCCGTCGGGAGGTAGCGAGCCTCGGTGGTCAACCGCCACCAAAATATCCTCGAGTTCTGTAAAAATAAGGAGGTCTGCAGAAATGTCTACTTCACGTGCTTGAAGAATCAACCAACGAGCACCCTGCATACCTGAACGTATGTCGCCTTTCAAATCTTCAAGTGTGATTACGCGCATTCTTTACCCTCACATTGCATAACGAAGAATTGCTATTGCTCCGCCTAACCCCAACAACTGTTGCCCAGCATCATGGTCGGTCGAGCATTGCACCAGTTCAGCTCCAATGCCTGATAAACCATCGACCCATTTCAACCATGTTTCACTTCCAATCATTTTTGTTTCATCACGCAGGATATCAGCTGAAATGAGTAATGTCTCAATTGCCCCTTCATTCATCGCTTTCTTGAGTGTAACCTCTCCATAAGCCACCGCTCCGTTGGTGGAAAGTAACTCCCATGCTTTTTCGATGAGTTCAATTTCTCGTGAAATGGCATGTTCACTGAGTAAATCTCCAGCTAATCCTTCTCGCAGAACTTCATTGGCACCTGCCCTTCCAGCCATTGAGGTCGCTACAGATTTCATCATTCGAGTTCCTTCTAACTTCTTCAAATCAGTCAGTAAGGCTTCTCGAGCATGTCCCGGACCACACACAACCAGTGGAGTCTCAGGGCCTAATGTATCGAGAAGTGCATCAATGACTTTCGAGCGAAAATGAGAGGCGATACCTGCAGATTGTCGGATCTCTCCTCGCTTCCCCCCGCCGCGCATCGTCCATGTGGCTCCCTCACGTAATCCACGTGCAGTCACATGAAACAACACGACTTCATCCGTCTCTACCACGGCAAGAACAACATTTGTTTGACCTGATGCTTGTTCCGCCTGTTTGAGCAGTTCTTTGTCAGACGATGAGAATTCAGTCATACAACTCAGTTCAACGTCATCCCGGATTTCTACGATGTGTGTGTGATGAAGTCCGACATCGAATTGTGCTTCTTCGATGGTTCCATGGATACGTAGATTCTCACTAAACGTTTGATAGTCTGTACTCTCAATGTGCAGTCGTATCCACATTTTTTTGCGCTCAGCCGATTTTGCACGACCTCCTTCTTCACCACCGGTTGTTTGGTCTCGCCGTTCTCCGAGCATGCCGAGTTTCATACCTTTTCTTGCGATACGTGCAAGTGCCCACAGATCGTCCTCAGTTTCAATTCTGAGTCGCCAAAGCAGGGGTTCACGTTTGAGAATTTTCATTACTTCACCCAAAGACGCCCGTTTGGCGGCCTTCTTCGTCCATGTCCATGTCAAGAGCAGCAGGCCGCTTAGGTAAACCTGGCATCGTCATCATGTTACCAAGAACTGCGACAATGAAACCTGCTCCAGCGTTAAGTCGGAACTCGCGAACTGGTAAAGTAAAGCCAACCGGAGCACCTAATTTGCCGGGGTCGTGGGAAAAGGAATACTGTGTTTTGGCCATGCAAACTGGAAGATTTCCGTATCCCCACGCCTGGAGTTTTGAAAGTTGCTTCATTGCTGAAGCGCTAACTTCAACGCCTTCTGCTTTGTAGATTCTGGTGGCGATCGCTTCCATTTTCTCAAGCAGGGGCACTTCTTTGGTGAACAGAGGTGTAAACGGTCTTCCGTTTGCCACATGGTCTTGCACCGCTGAGACGACAGCTTTTGCTAACTCTTCTCCACCCTGACCACCTTTTGAATGTACTTCCGTGAGGGCTACATGAGCGGCTCCGCTTTTTTGTGCCTCTCTTTTGAGTGCTTCCAATTCATCATCTGTATCAGAAGCAAAGCGATTAATGGAGACCAATACCGGCATTCCAAATCCCGCCATATTCTTGATATGACGGTCCAAATTGCCTTGTGCGCCTCGAATAACTGCATCAACGTCTTCTGCCTCTAATTCCTCTTTTGACGGCCTGTATCCACCTCGGCTTCCAAACGCCCCACCGTGAAGTTTCATCGAACGAATCGTTACATTCATTACAACACAATCAGGTGCTTTACCAGAATTTGCTGCTTTGATGTGCATGAATTTTTCTGCTCCCATATCCGATCCAAATCCGGCCTCAGTGACCACAATATCTGCAGCACCCAGGGCGAGTCTGTCGGCAATGATGCTTGAGTTTCCATGAGCAATGTTTGCGAAAGGTCCGCCGTGAATGAATGCCGGATTTCCTTCGAGTGTCTGAACCATATTTGGAAGGAATGCATTTCGTAACAACAAAGTCATAGCACCAGCCGCACCAATTTCCTCTGCCTTGACAGGATTTCCTTCGGTCGATTCGCCAACGACAATTTCACCAATTCGCTTGCGCAAGTCTGCATAATCCCGAGCGAGAACAAGAATAGCCATGACTTCACTTGCCGCAGTGATATCGAAACGATCTTGTCTGGTATTTCCATTCGCAGGGCCACCTAATCCGATGACAATATCACGAAGAGAGCGGTCATTCATGTCGATAACCCGAGGCCAGTATATACGTGTTGATTCTAATTTGGATTCATTTCCTTGCTTAATGTGATTGTCGATAAGGGCAGAAAGAAGGTTATGAGCTGATGTTACGGCATGTAAATCTCCGGTAAAGTGAAGATTGATTTCTTCCATTGGGAGTACTTGAGAGTGCCCACCTCCCGCAGCACCTCCTTTGATTCCAAACACGGGACCCATAGAGGGTTCTCGAATGACGCATGTAGCACTTTGGCCAATCGCACACAATGCTTGAGTAAGACCAATTGTCGTAACGGTTTTTCCTTCTCCAAATGGAGTTGGATTGACAGAGGTCACCAATACGAGACTTCCCTGTGGTTTGGAAAAGCGCTGACTCAAGGCTTCCCAGGTGATCTTAGCCATTCCTTTACCCATTGGCACCAATTCATGGGACGAGATGCCTAATTTCCAAGCAATAGTCTCAATTGGTTCGATAGAAGCAGAAAGTGCGATATCCAAATCACTTGCCATGAGCACCATGCTACTCGATGTGGCTTTCAACCCCTCGGCTCATCTATGTGCAAAAGTGGCGGTTTACCGACCACTGTTACAAACCCAGTCCGAAGATTATTCATCCTTCATTGCGCCAAGATATTCTGGCAATTCAACGCCAGCCATCTTTGCCACGTCGTGAACCGGTGGTAGACTCTGCATAAGAGAAGAGATGAAGTTTGAAGTTGAACCTCCTTCACCGTTCTTGCCACCGTTGCCTGAATCCCAAACAGTAATCTTGTCGATCTTGAGGTTAGAGATTGCTTCGGTTTGTCGTGAAACCAATTCTTCAATCTTTTCGACCATCAACAAAGTTGCTGCAGCCTTGGTATCGCCACCTGCGCTTGCAACGAGCGATTTGTAACCAGCAGCCTTCGCTTCCAGAACAGATTGTTGCCCTTCTGCTTCAGCCTTGTATCGTGCAAGAATTGCGTCTGCTTGACCTTGAGCAATACGACGTTGGCGCTCTGCCTCAGCATCTGCGGCAATTTCGATTTGCTCTTTAGCAACCTTTTCACGGGCGATATCAGCAGCACGTAGACGCTCGCTTTCAAGCGAATACTGTGCTTTTTCAATCTCTTCTTGGGCTCTGCGTTGAGCGACTTCAGCACGTTGACGAGCCTCTGCCTCTTTCTCTGCCAAAACCGCATTTGAAATCGCAATGTCTGCTAAACTCAGGTTAACCCCTTCGATTGCGAGTTTTTGTTGGTCTTGAACAGAAATCTCTTCTCGGCTCTTCGCAACTGCGATTCCCATCTTTGATTCGGAATCCGCCTCTTGAACTGCAATCACTTCGAGTTTCTTCGCAACAGCCTTACCGGCGATAGCGTCGGATTCTCTCTTTTGAACTTCAATTTCACGGTTTGCGTCAGCTTGTGCGACCTTGATTTGTCCCATTTCCAGAGCCTTTGCTCGGTCACCTTCTGCACTTGCAATTGCTTCTGCTGCTGCCTTAGCACCGATAGATACGATATATTCTGCTTCATCAGTAATGTCAGTAATGTTAACGTTGATGAGATACAAACCAATCTTGTGCAATTCTGAGTCAACGTTACTCGACACTTGCTTCAAGAAGACTTCACGGTCTTGGTTGATTTGTTCAATGGTAAGAGTTGCAATTGTCAAACGAAGTTGTCCAAAAATAATCTCACTTGCCATGTCTTCGATTTGTGGCTGGGAAAGTCCAAGTAGACGTTCTGCAGCGTTTTGCATAATTGAAGGCGCAGTTGAGATACCAATCGTAAAGGTCGAAGGTACGTTGATACGGATGTTTTGTTGTGAAAGTGCGTGTTGTAGATCAATACGAATTGTCATCGGTTTGAGGTCAAGGTAAGCGTAGTGCTGAATCAAAGGCCAGACAATCTTTCCACCACCGTGGTAACATGCGGCTGCACCGGAATCTTTGACATTACCATAAACGACGAGAATCTTGTCTGAAGGTGCTAATTTATATCTGCTCGTAGCCACGTAAATAGTTCCAAAAACTGCTAGGGTAAACAAAAACAATCCAATTACTGCAATCGAAGTTCCAACATCTGCCATACTTACTCATGCTGGGCCGTCCTTTAAGAGGTTTCACCCGTCGAAGGAATGGGCTATTGAGTCGCAATTTATTCTTCTTCAGCCATTACGCTGGCTACAGAGAGAGGTTTGACGACAAGAGTTTCGCCGATAACTTTGACCACTTCGACAAATTTCCCAGTGTCAAGGCTCCACTTTTCGTCTTCAAGAACAGCATCACACGTCCTCATAGCATTTTGAAACTCAACTTGGACTTGGCCGGTTTGTCCCGCTTCAATTGTCATGTAGACTTTACCCTGTGCACCGACTGCAAGGGAATGTTTGACGGTTCCGTCGACTTCTAAGGATTTCATAACTTGGAAAACTTTACCAATAATCCACATCGAAAAGATTCCAGATACGACTGCTACAGCAATTGCCAACAGGTCGCCTCCGTCACTTTGCGTCACTGCTAAACCAGAGATGCCAAACATCATAATGAAACTCAAGATACCCTGAATTGTAAGCATGTGGAAAATTCCTTCTGCACCCATGTCAAAGTCGGCATCAAATCCTGCAACCTCAAGCACACCATCGGCAACACCCCCAATCAAGATGAGGACAAAATAAATCAAGAACAAGACCGTTCCAATCAGAGCCATTACTGCAAAGAGGATATCGATGCCGGTGATACCACCGAGTCCGACGAGATCGAGAACATTTGAGATGAGTGACATAGTATCACTTCACTTTGGATGGCTTCTCTTCTTCAAGTTTCGCACGTTGTTGCTTCAATAAGGGCCATATGTAAATGATGTAGTAGTGACCGAAAACGACGGGTCCGATTGACAGTCCAAACATGAGACCGACTCCCCAGGGAGGTAATTCGAGAGCCAATCCAACAGCAAGAATAATCAGGAGCGTAATAAGGATGGATGCTTTCTCGAGAATGATCATTACGGATGAGGCGCCGTCGTTCATTCGGTCTTTCATGATGAAAACATCACGCAATCCTGCCATTTCATCACCAGATGAGGCTCGACCATGTGATTTCACTCATCAGGATAACCATGATGTATATCATTGCGATGAAAAAGGTAGGGTTTCTTCCCTTTTCGATTGAACTTTCAACTTGCTGAAGTCTGCCCTCACTGTCGCGAACGATAGCAGTCGCTTCAGAAGTGAGGTAGTTTCCACCTTGGGTAAATTCGTTTTCGTTTTTCTTACTTTGATACAACATGAAAATGATTGTGCCTACGATGATTCCAAGACTCGGCCCTAAAAAAGCACCTAATGCAGTGTTGAATTCGTTCCACATTGCGGCTGTGAGGTAGAGACCAAAGCCTGCAGTTAGCATAGAAATTATCCCCTTGCCTTTGTTCTGACTTGAAAAGTCTCCAAAGCGCGTTCCCTGTTCCATGATTATGCTAATGCGCACTCCTTTTTCAATACTGCCCCGTATCGATAGAATTTCAAGCATGATGTTGAAGAACTTCGGGGGATAAGAGACTTCATGGCACGAGTGAAGTATGCGGCGGCAGGTTCACCCGTAGCGCATTCTCTCTCACCATTGCTGTTTGGTTTAGTCGTTTCCAATTTGGAAAAGTTTGGAAAAAAAATTCCTATATCGATGAAGCATACCGATGTTGAACTTGTCGAGACCAAAGGAATCGAAGACGCATTGGGATGGGGCTATTCAGGCCATTCTCCTCACGTCCCAATATGGCAATATACCGGTGCGCCTTTCGGCAAATATCGCACTGAGGCACTCATGGCTAGAGCGATACAGTCCGCTATGGAGATCGAAGAACCAGACTCTCGACTCGATTCTAAATACGAATCTGAGATTATACTTGGGACCTCACCCCAGCTTACTGCAGCTGGAGAATTACCTGAGATTCCATCACAATGGCTCGATAAAGAAGTATGGCTCAACCTCACTTCGCCTCTGAAGCACCAACTTTCCAGCGAAGCTGTATCAACGATTGATGAATCTATGAAACTCCAATCAGTCAATGCATTGCGTTGGGATGGTCAGGGGTGGTGGTGTGCGGGTGTGGATGGTCTTGGCGTTGTATCTGTTGCTCAATATCACGGCGTTGACGTACAATCCGGTGCAGTATTAGGTCTGCGTGGAGGAGGTGGAGCATCGCGGTCCACTGCTTATGCCTGGTTAAACGCAGGAGGGCGAATACGGCTTTTCGAAGGCAGAAGAACATTGGAATTGCCATTTGATTTTGAAGAGGAGATTTCCCAGAAATCTCTTGATTTTACAGTTGATTTTGACGGCGGCCCGGAACGTATATCTTCCTTTCAATCGTGTCCTTTTCAACTCAATCCAAACTATCATGCTGTAGAGGGTGACTATGAACACCGAGTGCAACTTATGGAAAAATCACCATTTGATGGCCGGTGGATGTTGGCAGCCCAACATTTGGAAGCATGGCGAAACTTGTGGGCACCCCAATATGCTGATTATCTCCCATCTCTCGGTTTACTTCTTACCCAATTACTTCATGCTGAAAATGTCCTTTTTGAGAACGCATGACTCCAAAAGCGATTAGAACGAGGACTTTAACGAACGCTCGAGGCAGGTTATGGAAACAAGGAAACAGCTGATTTGCCTTTTTGTACTTCTCGGCTTTCTCTTACCAAGCTTAGGTGCGGTTGCTACGACTCAACATCCTCATGAAGACCAGAATTTCACATCAAACCATACGGGTACTGATTTTCCAGTAGGATGGAGTGACCTTGAACTGGGAATTGCGGAAGATCAAATTGAGATACGACTCGTTTACCCTGCAATGTCGTCAGGCGAAGGCAAAGAAATGGCAGGAAATGGGCCGTTCCCCTATGTCCAATTCTTCGTGGATTCCGGTGAATCATCAGATTCCTACATGGATTTCACCTCACGTCTCGCTCAGCGAGGTTTTATTGTGGCAGTTCACAGTGATGCATACACTTCTTCTGATTTTGATGAAGTGCTTGAGCAGACAGTCAAGGTTCACACTCAAATGGGGAAGTTGAACAACAATTCTGGATTGGTAGGCGGCTCTTACGGTCAATTTGACCTTCTTCACTGGGGGCTAAGTGGCCATGGAATCGGTGCGGCTGCCGCCTATGGAGTCTATCCTTTCTGGATGAATTCATCCCTTCACAACCAGACACAGCCACCTCGCGGTCTGTTCGGTTTAGGGATTGACTTTTCTGATTGGAACGGAATGCATTGGATGGATTTGATGCCTGCAGGTTGGATTCACTCTCCCGCATCTCCAGCAGCAGGACTCTTCTTAACAGGAACTGCTGATGAAATTTATACCTCACTCGATGCGACTTCAGTTCTTTCTCAAGGTGATGATTTTGCTTGGCAAATGATGGAGGTTCTCGGGGCAGACCATTACCAATTTCAAGACTCAACGAGCTTTTTGGAAGGCTTCGGCGACGGTGATGCTTCGTTGAGTCAAGATGAACAAAACACCATCGCAGCAGATCATGTAGTCGCCTATCTTGATTTGACTCTTCGTGGTTCACATGACTCTTTTCGAGACGCGTTCAATCGTCCAGTGGGACCCCATGTTGTGAGCGATAGTGACGCATATCTGGTTGAAGACCTCGAAGACGGTGATTTTTTACTTCTAAATCAAACTTCATTTGTTCCGAACAGCAACGCTACGTTTGGCCCTCAAATCACCGTCAATTCATTCACTGACTGGTCTTTGAGAGATGGCCGAACATACAATGAGTTGCCCGGTGAATGGAGTGTTGAGGTTGAATGTCGTATCCTTGGAATGGCTGGCTCAAATGGCTCTATTGACTCGAATGGAACTGCTCGCTGCCTATTCCCAATGGCCGATGTTGCCCCAGGCCCTCACACCGCTCAGGTGAAGGTTTTTGTTGAAGGCGCAGTCTCAACTCATCGGTTTGAATTCTTTAGGACAGATGCACCTATTCTCGTTGTTGAACCTGTCCCCGGAATAGAAGTACTTGAGCGAGGTAATGTTTCAGTTGATGCATCGGTGTTTGGTTCAGATCCTGACGGCCAAGATCTCTTCATCATAACAGCAGAACTCATCGGTAATTCTTCAACAGATTTTTCGATTGAAACAAGCCAAGATAAACGGACAATGGTGGTTCATCACATCGCTGTTGATGAAGTTGTGAATGGTACTCAAGTGAATCTCACCTTACGTGCGGGTGGTTCAGGCGTCATCGATGAAGTCAAAATCACCTCCAACATCAGTGTCATCCTACTTGACGACCCTGCCGTAAAGATTGCAGATGTGCCGATGCAGAATCTCATTGAAGATGGTAACCCAATTTCCATTCAATTATCTGACTATGTTAAGGACCCTGAGGGAGGTCTACTCACTGCATCAGTTGTTGGCGCAAATCAAAATACCTACGGTCCGGTTTCGTTCAGTTTTGTTGATGAGAATCTGACATTAACCCCGCTACTGAATGCCAATGGTGCTTCTGTACTCCACCTTTTGGTTGGCGATGGTACAAATCCACCTGTTGAACTTGATGTCCCTCTCTATGTTGAACCCGTGAACGACGGGATATTCATCAACGATTCAGCTTGGACGTTTTCCGTAGTTGAGGATGAAGGATTATACATTAATCTCTCTGATTTGGCATCGGATGTTGACGGTGATAATCTCTTTTGGACCATTGAGAGCACATCCCAAACTGTTCAAGTCACACGTTCCTTTTCCCAATTCATTGTTGCACCGGTATTGGATTTCTCTGGATTTGATAACTTGACGCGTATCAATATCACCGACGGGACGGTCACTCTCATTCGAACGATGAACATCACAGTCACCCCTTCGCCTGATGCACCAATTCTCACGATACAAGAATTGAGCCTCATCGACTCGACTGCTGCGAGTCTTCAATGGTGGGTATATGATGCAGATGGTGTTCTACCGAATGTAACTCAAATTCTAGTGAACGG
>CABYOM010000042.1 GCA_902520595.1 uncultured Candidatus Poseidoniales archaeon
AAGCAGACTTGTTAAAACCGCTTCCAGAGCATTGGAATGAGGTTCATTCTGCTGAACAAGCGTGGCGAGATGACGGCGCTGAAGGCGACCCTGAACTGCCGCTGTTGTATGACCCTAAGGGGAGAGTTACGATGTCGGCAACAGAATTTGTCGGCATGGATTCAATGCGATTGGAGATTGTCCGAAGAGTCAAAATTGCTCGACCAATCAATCCAATGGAATTGCCAGATGGCTGGTATCGACGAGACCAGTGATCACATTTGTTCGATAGGCACGATGCCTAATCCTTCCATACTTGTGCGCATCAGACTTCTTGCAATTTCTGATAATTGAAGGTTGAAAACATCGAGTTCTCCATCTTTGAGAATCATACAATCCCGATAGAAACTGTTGAACGAGGTCGCTAATTGCAACAGTTGGTTAGCAAACAGGTGAGGTCTTCGGTCGTTGACGGCTTTGGACAACACATCGGGATGAACGCAAATGGTTCGCAACAATTCAATCATGCCTTTTGGCATCTCTGCGGGGGGAACTGCATCTGTTCTGGATAAGTTTGCCTGCACATCAATCCCTTCTTTCTCGCACTTTCTCGCTATAGAACAGGCTCTTGCATGACTATACATGATGAAAGGTGCAGAACCGCCTTCAAAGGCTAATGCTTCTTCCCAACGGAATGTGAATCCTTTGTCCGGACTCACTTTGATGATGTTAAAACGCACTGCTGAGGTCCCTGCCGCCTCTGAAATAGAAGAAATCATTGCTTCAGAGTAATCTGGATGTAATTCTCGAACAACGGCTGTTGCTTGAGCTTGAGCCTCTTCCAGTAAGTCATCCATATACACTACGTTGCCTTTACGGGTCGACATCTTTCCTTCTGGTAACTTGATGAAGGAGTAGAAAAGAACATCAGGAACCTTTTCGCCAAGTTCTGCTAACGTCATTCCAACTTGCTTTGCTTGCAGTTTGTGGTCTTCACCAAGAACATTGATCAGTTGGTTGCACTGCTTCCATTTCCACATGTGGTAGGCAATGTCTCGAGTAGCATACAGCGAAGAGCCATCTCCACGGCGGAAGAAGAACTCAGTTTTTCCTTTCAATCCGCGTGCACCGAGGTCCAAGAACTCAGCACCGTTATCCGCAACGCCATGAATCTCAAGAGTTTTGAAATGCTCCATCAATTTTCCAACATCGCCATTGGTGACAAACATTGACTCTTTGGTAAAGGTGTCAAAAGAGATTCCAAGTCGCTCTAAGGTTGCCAGCATTCCATCAAGGACCGGTTGAAAGGCATCTTGGAAGGATTGCAGTACGTCTTCATCTCCGTGCTCACTTGCGTGAACCATTCGTCCAATTTCTTGCTCAATCTCTTCTTTATCCGAACGGTCTTGTCGTATTGCCTGAGCGGCTTGATACCAGCGAACCCGTTCATGGTCGGCTTTTCCTTGCCATTTGGGATTGACAGAATCAGCGTTTTCGAGTGTTTGTTCGACGTCTTGGCTGGACAAGTTTTCGAGAGCCCAAGCAAGGACTGCGACTTGTTTACCCATGTCATCAACATAGTATTCTGCACGAACATTGTTACCATGAAGACGGTGAAGACGGACCAATGTATCGCCCAAAATTGCGTTTCGTGCACGTCCAACATGGAACGGTCCGTTTGGATTTGCAGAAGTATGCTCAATGAGAATCTGCTCTTTATTGGCTGGTTTCTTACCAAATGCATCGCCAATTCGAACGTGATGATTCATCACCTTTTCAGCCAACCATTGAGGATTGGCTTTGATGTTGAGGTATCCCGCAACAGCATTCACTTCGCCAAGGGCAGGGTCATCGGGGAGCGCTTGAGCAATCATTTCAGCAATCTCCACTGGAGATTTACCAAGTTCCTTGGCAAACGGGAAACATGGCAGTGAAAGGTCGCCCTGGTCGTGTTCTCTCGAGCGAACCAACATGCTCCTCCAATGTTGTGATTTGACCCCTGTGCTTTGCAGCACAGATTCAAGATGTGGTTCAAGAATGACTCTCAGCATGTCCATTGTACAACCTCACATCATTGGATAACGGCAAATTCCAGCAAGTCCAGAGAAGCCAAGCATCAATTGTGAACCTTCTTCTGTATCCACTGATATATAGACAATTTCGGTATTGCTTTTTGCCGCTAATGCTCCTAATTCCTCGATAATGGATATATTCTTCAATTCCTTTGCTCCATCACTTGAAGCCTTACATGATGGACATTTTGGAGTTGGATCTTCACGCCCTACACTGACCGTCCATTCTGTATCGCATGAGCCGCACTGAAAGGTAATCGTCTTCTTTCTCAATCCTTCTGAAATCAGTAGGCGTCCAACTGCGCCTTGTTCCAAAGCCTCACGGATCATCTTTTCTCCATAGGCCGCCTTCGGGTGGGGCTTGACCAATTCACTGAGGAAATCATTCATCACTTGGCGCTCAGCATCAAGTTCAATCTCACCCATCATTTTTCCAGCATTCTCAACCAGTTCACGAACTCCGCTGTCGTTGGAATAGCCAACATCAAAGGTTGTCTTGGCGATTTTCTTGCCAATTTCATGATGGAAATAATCATTCTTGACAACGAAATCTTTTGTTGCACCAGGTCCACCGATGATGATGGCCTGAATATTTTCAAGGTTCGGCAACCAGTATGAACACGCGTGTTCGGTTGCTCTCTTGAAGAAATTATGAGCAGCCTCTTCAATCAATCTCTCGAAACGTTGAGCCGACTGACCACCTTGACGGTGTTTGCCCATGATGTTGGATACCAAGTGTTCTTGAACGTGTATTCTCTTTCCTGAAGCAAGGCCAAAGGCCGCTTCTGAACGGTCAATAACGAACAGTCCGTATGACTTCTTGTCAATCAGCATATCTTCAAGTTGTGTTAATTCAAACACTGAATCGCATCGATAACGGAATGAAATCAACGATTGGGGTGGCTCTTCTATGACAATGTTGACCATCTTATTCTTGTTGTTTCCAATAATGATTGAACCTACAAAAAGAGCGATGCCATTTTCTCCAGCGTTCTTGTATTTAGAAAGAGTAGAGAGCGCAGATTCAATCGCCCCTTGGACATTCTTACGAGTACCTTTGGATTTGATGTTCGCAGCTTGACCGTGTTCATTCTGGAGTAATGAGCGCGCATCGGATACTTGGCGGTCAGGAGGGATAATGATGGTGACCAATTCAGTTCCAAATCCTTTCATTTCTCTCAATTCTTCAAGAGCAATCTTGAGACGAAGTCGTCGCGTTGCGAGAACTGCATCGTCAGACATGGGTTGGCCTCAAATCCACGGCATGGTTGAGGGGTCTTCAACTCTCTCATACCGTTCAATCGTTTCATTGAGAGTTTTCACTCGACTGTTTGGCACTCCAACGCTGTTGAAGGGGGATAGTCTCAAAGTATGGTGCTGTGACGAGGGTTTGATGACCCGTCGTCAAGTTGTCGCTCTTGGAGGTAGTCTGCTTCGTCCTGAAGAGTCTGAACAGCGTACCGCATGGTTCGGGCAAATTCGACAACTTGCAGTTCATATCGAAGGTAATGGTCGACATCTTGGCATTGTAGTTGGAGGAGGTCTTCCGGCCAGAGAAGGCATTGAGTTGGCCAAAACTATGGTGAGCGATACGCACCGACTTGATGAGGTAGGTATTGCAGCAACTCGGCTCAATGCAACAATCATTCAACAAGTTCTTCTCGACATTGGTATTGATGTAGCACCTGTAATTCCAACGACCACTGAACAAGCGGCTCAACTTCTTGACAAGCATCACCTTGTCATTATGGGCGGAACAACTCCCGGTCATACTACAGATGCTGTTGCTGTTGCTTTTGCACGTGATGCAGGTGCGGGTCATTGTATCATAGCCACGAATGTCAGCCACGTGTTTGACAAAGACCCTCGAGAACATGAAGATGCTCAATCGTTCAGTTCGATGACCTTTGACCAGTTGGCAGATATTACTGGTATTGGTGAGCCACTTGCCCCAGGGCAATCTGCAGTTATTGACCCAATTGCAGTAGGTTGGGCAAAAAATGCTGCCATCACTTTGGCAGTTCTCGATGGACGACAGATTCCGCTTTTGGAACAAGCGCTTGATGGAGAGCCGTTTGAAGGGACATTAATTCAGTGAGGTGGAGATATGGTAGATGCATCAAAAGTAAAACAAAACATCGCAAAAATGACCAATAAAGCTCGAAGTTCGCTTGGCACCGGAAAAGTTCAACCTCACAAGCACTGCAGGGTGTGTTTTACGATGATTAAATTGTCAGCAGAACCAAGGGTTTGCGGTGATCAAGCCTGTATTGACAAAAATGCTCGTGATGAGCGTAATCAAAAGCAGATGCGAATCTGGATGTTTGTTTTCCTCGGATTATTCGCCTTCAGTTTCGTTGGCCCCATCATTCTGCGTTCCGTTGTTTGAATCGGCTGCTCCAAGTGCAGATTTTCTTCGCCACTCGTCAAGCATCTCTTGCGGTTCTTTATCCCCGAGATTGCTTACCTTTGACACCGCCTTCATTTGGTCTCCAATTTTGAACAATTCTCGAAATGCCTCATCGATGTCTTTTGTTTGTTTGAGGAATCGAATTGGTGGCCATCCGCAATCGATGACCCCAGGTTCAAGCGTGCTCTCTTCAACCCAAGCAGCACACGCATCTCCGTGGCATAAGGCAGAGAAGTTCTCCAAGTCCATCCAAAAAGTTCGTCGACCACATACCGGACAATCCTTGCATTCCATCGTTGAGAGAACCGTAACACCGTCTTCGCCGATCACGTCAATGTCCCAAACGACCACGCTTGAAGAGGAAAGTAACATCTGGTCACTCTTTTTGAGAAAAGTCCTCAAAACTTGCCAAGCGGTTTCCTCAGTCGAGAAGCACCCCAGCGCCAGAGAGTTACCGTCTTCTTCGACCACAGAAGCGACAAAGACCCGTTGGACTTCATCCGCCATGCAACCTCGTGGCTGTTTCTTGGTTTTCAAGCCTCGCTCAGTTTCGAGCCCATTCCAGTTCAACTACAGCCAAACCTCCTGGATGCGGAAGTGGTGCTTCTGGTTTTTCGATACGGATGTGTAACGATTGAACTTGTGATTTTTCACTCAGTATATCTGCGACTTGCTGGGCCATAGATTCCATCAGTAGTATTGGTTTTTCAGATTCAAGCATGACATGATCGACAGCGATTTGAATGTCAGCATAGTTCAGTGTATTCTCCAGAGATTCTGCGATGTCACCATCCACAAGCGTTGCCCATACGCTGAACACAAACGGTTGTTCCTGTTCGTGCTCGTGAGGAAAATAGCCATGCTTCGCCATGACTGTATAGGCTTCTAAAGCAACACGGATGGTCATTTTCTTCACCTACTCATCGCGTTCATGGACCCAAATTAAGTGGTATCCAAATTGAGTTTTCACTGGTTCAGATACTGAGGCGACAGGTATACTCCACACTGCTTCTTCAAATTCACGAACCATTTGTCCTTTGCGAAACCAACCAAGGTCTCCACCTTTTTGGCTTGAAGGACAGGTGCTCTTTTTTCGAGCGAGTTTCTGAAAATCTTTCAATTTCCCAACCTTGTCTTTAATTTGAACAGCCTCTGATTTTGACGTCACAAGAATGTGAGATGCCCATGCACTTGGAGCGACCATGCTACAACCCACTGCCTTCAGTTATTGAAACTCTCGCCATCATACGCTCAAGTCGTATGCCAGCAATCTCATGTAGGTGCCGTATATGGTTGTTGAAATCGCTAATGATTCTTCATTGAATCGATCCATTGTATCCAGATAGGTATGGTATTCCCAACTGCCGCTACCGTAGCATACCGCAGCTCGACCATCTTTACCACCGAGGTCATAGACGAATGGGCAGTGGTCTGAATTGCAAGGCATTTGATTCTCTTCACCTTGGGCTCCATTGAGAAGATTGAATCGGATGTCATACTTGTCAGCCAATTCACTTCGCTCTTGTTTGTACACGTCAGTGATTCGAACGATGTGGTCGTAATCCTCTTCATTATTGGTGAACAGAGTCAATGAATTTCCACGGTTCGCAAAGTCGGCATCAACGTGATTCATATCGAAGTTGATGTATAATCGCAAATTATCTCTGAGACTGCTCTGCATTTGTGCTACATATGCTCGACTGCCCCACAATCCTTCTTCCTCTCCACCCCAAGTGCAGAAACGAATTGTTCTCTCTGGCGTTCCGGTTTCATTGACGATTTCAGACATCTGGCGAGCCATTTCAAGGACACTTGCAGTTCCAGACGAATCATCAACAGCACCTTGCGCCTGATAGACTGTATCGTGGTGAGCACCCGCAATGACAACTTCAGAAGTTCGGCCTTGTATTGTTCCACATGGGACATAAATGGTTCTTTCTTGGTCATTGGTAACATCGATGACTAATTCTATAGAAGCAGGTTCTGATGCATTGATAACCATTGTTTCGAAGATTTCGCCGGCATCTTTGGACATTGAGATGAACGGGATGTCTGTAGGTATGTTTCCACCGTTTGCTGCGACCAATGAATCATAGTTCGTGCCTTTGAATATTGGAACACAGTCGTTGCCTTCAATTGTACCGCACTGGTAGTTCTTGTTGACGCTGATGAGTCCTGCAAGGTCGTTTATTGCTGCATTGCTATACAGTTCTGTGTTGCCAATCTTGGAACTGTCTCCTCGGACATATCCAAGGGTTCCTGTTGCTGATTGCCACAATGCTTCATCACTTCCATTGCCGAGGTCTGTGACGCTGATTTCTTCATTAAACATGTATTCAGATTGTCCGGAAAAGCCTTGAATGACGTAATCAGAACGGTGTTGGAATATCGTTACTTGAGAACCAATCGCACCAAATCCTTCACACGGAGATAACCCTCCAAGGCCTTGAATACATAATTTGAAACTCGGTTCAGAGTTTATGTAGTGCATTGGAACTTGATACTCGTTAATTTCAGCGTCGTATCCCATCTCTTGGAATTTCTGACTGATGTATTGAGAGGTATTTGCCTCCTCGACCGTTCCACTCATCCTCCCTTCCCATTCAGGATGGCCGAGATCAACCAGTTCTTGAGCAAAGTTTCGCGTAACTGTCTGGTCAAAATCAATCAATTCGTAATCGTATTCCCGTTCAAATCCAAGCCATGTCGGCTTGACGATGAGAATTGTTGCTGTCACCATAATCAAAGCCATACCGATGGCAATCAGAGCACCGAGGTTAATCGGTCCATAGACGGTTGTTGACATACGTTGTTTGAAGGTTAATGGAGTCTCAGTATCTTCTTCAAGGCTTAAGTTTGCGATATTGCCTTGTTCACTCGAGGGTGTAACATTACTGATTTCATCCCATACTCCCGATTTTGTGTTTGATTGCATCAAACGTTCGATGAGCACAGATTTGTTACCACTGACTGGTAGTCCATTGGCGCGAAGCATTTCTTTAAGCTGCGCAACAGAGTTCTTGGATAAAGTAGACTCGTCCATGCATTGACTAAGGGCTTACAGTTCAAGAAGTCGGCGGTGAAAAGTTCACTCTATTTCTTCACCGGTCCAGCGTTGGCCGAGGGTGTGTTCAATGCCGATGTGGTCGAGGATTCGAGCGACGACAAAGTCAACCATGTCTTCAATTGTTTTTGGATGGTTGTAGAATCCAGGAGATGCAGGAATTACGATTGCACCCCATTGTGAAAGTTTGTGCATGTTATCAAGGTGAACGGTTGCATACGGTGCTTCACGAGGTACAATGATGAGTTTTCTTCGCTCTTTGAGAGCAACGATTGCAGAGCGAGTAATGAGGTTATCACCGATTCCTGCTCCAAGTTTTCCAAGCGTCGTTCCTGAACACGGACACAAGACGACAGCATCGATGTTGGCTGAACCCGATGCTGATTTTGCTCCGATGTTTTTGTCATTTTCCAACAATGCGCCGGTTGATTCGGCCAATTCTTCTTTGGTCGTGTTGCATTCGTGCTTGAGGGTAATTTCTCCAGCGTTGGTAACGACGAGTCGCACCTCGATATCCTTGGATCTTAGAAACTCAACCAGTCGCACTCCATATGCAGCACCAGAGGCTCCTGAAATACCGACAACGACTTCGCCCATGAAGAATGGTCAAGGTTCTGCCTTTTATGCACTTGTTTTTTAATGCTTGAAATATGTGTGAAAATCTCTTCAAAGATAGAAATGTATTCATCCACGATGGATTGATTCAGGCATGGATTCAAGCAGAGCATCGAGTAACTGCTTTCGCTCAACGGTATGGCCAACGCCTGCTAATGAAGTGGTTGTATCCATTCCTAAACCACAACCCGCAAGCATCTCTACTCTGCCTTGTGGAGTGTTGTAATTAATAGTAAAACCGTGTCGTGAAGTCCATCTCAAAAACGAGAGGCCAATGCTTGAAATTTTCTTACCGTTCACCCAAACGCCTTGCATACGCTCATCTCGAACACCTTCGATTCCACAAATTGCAAGCGTTTTGAGAATCCATTCTTCCAATACATGGATGATGGCTGCTACCGATACTTCACCCTCTAAATCCCATTTGAATACGGGATAGACGACCAGTTGCCCCGGTCCGTGCCAGGTTAATCCACCACCTCGGTCAACTGGATGAGTGGCGTAATCCTCTGGCGGTAGAATGCCGTCGTTACGAGCTCTTGGTCCGACGGTGACAATTTCAGGATGTTCCATAATGAGAAGTGTGTCTGGGATTTCATCATCAATCCGTAATTTTTGCAAATCCTTCATGAGTTGAAGTGCATCGGTGTAGTCAGTCAATCCTTCATGTCGGACATTGACTTCTCTCACTGCGCTCACAACCTTGCTAAAGCATCGTTATCCATCAACTCATGCCTTGTTAAAATTGGCCAGTTGAACCAAATCCACCTTGACCACGTTCGGTTTTACCGAGGTTTTCTAATGAAGTTTCTACGATGGTCACCTTTGGAACTGGTGCAAACAAAAGTTGAGCCACACGCTCACCTTTTGCAACAGTGAATGAATCCCCTTCACCAATCCAGGTAGCGAGAACCATCAGTTCTCCTCGGTAATCAGAATCGATTGTTCCCACGCCGTTTGGCATAATCATCCCCTTTTTTCCGAGAGATGAGCGGCAACGGATTTGTCCCTCCCACCCGTCTGGAATGGCTACTGCTAAGCCGGTGCGAATCATCGAACTGCTTTTTCGAACCACTTTGGTTTCTTCAAGTGCATACAAATCCCAACCTGCTGCTTGTGAAGAACCCTGTGTTGGTAATCGGGCCTCTTGTTCAAGGCGAGCAAATTCTACGGTGAGTTCGACTCTTTGCATGCAACTTGTTGATTGAAGAAGGTTCTTGACAATTGGGTAGAACTCATTAGTGAACCGATACAATCATGAATGGGTCACCTTTCATGAAAGGTAAGAGGAGGGCACGCTGTGTCACAAATAGACGATGCCATAGAGACGCTCAACGGGCTGGATACGTGGATGCAGTGGTCTGTTGGCTTTGCTGCCACATTCCTTACAGTCGTAATCGTCCGGTTTTTATTGGATAAAATACTGCTTGATTTTGTCAAGAAAACTTCGTTTGACTGGGATGACAAACTGTATGATCCGGTAACCAAGCGAATCTATTTGTTCATTCTCATAACTGGCACACTCTTTACCATGAGATGGGTTTTGGGTGAAGACCATTCTTTGATTGAATCCTCAGACCCAATGTTTCAAGCCGCATTCATCTTACTGTCGACATCACTCGTGAGCGTTTCGCTCAAGGTGATGATTCCAGTTGTTATGGACCGGTTCTCCGAACCTTCAAGCGTAACCGTATCGGGTAGTAACTCACTCATTATTTTCCTCTTTAGAGCAGGTGTTTGGTTTGGTGGATTGTATCTCGCATTCTCGGAGTTAGGCATCGAATTGTTGGGGGTTCTTGCTTCATTAGCCGTATTCTCATTGATCATTGGACTGGCAATGCAGCAGACGCTTGGTAACATCGTCAACTCATTCATGCTTGCTCTTGACCAACCGTTTGAAGTCGGCGACCGAATTGAAGTTGAAGGAAAGATGGGTTCTGTTGTTTCAGTCGGCATTCTTTCGACAAAGATTCTCACCCATGAAGAAAACCTGGTCGTAATTCCAAACAACAGTTTAGTCAATTCCACAGTCATCAACCACGCCCGTGGTGGTGGAGATGGAGTTGGCCGTCGTATTTCTTTGGTCCAAGACATTGGTGTTGGTTACAGTGAAGATATCGACCACGTCAAATACACAATTCTCAAACTCATGCGAGAGTGTCCGTACGTTATCAGTAAGCCAGAACCACGAGTTCTTCTTATCGAATTAGGAGATTTTGCAAAAGTGTTCAGAATGTATGGATGGGTCGAAGATTACACCGATGAATTTGTTGCCAGGGATTGGTTGCTGAAGAATCTTGACGAGCATTTCAAGCGTGAGGGTATCGAGATTCCTTACCCAACATCTGTCGAAATCGACGGTGAAGTTCAGCCTGCGATGAACCAGCGTCGTAAGAAGACCAGTGTTCGAATGGCTCGGATGCAGATGATCAAAGAAGACAAGCATTTGGCAAAGGAAAGAGCAGCTGCGAAGGATGAAATTGAGAACATCAACGAGAGATTGAAGGCTGCTGATTTGGAGAAGAAAGAGCGAGCGATGCTTGAAGAAGACCTTCGTGAACTCAACAGCCTCCTGAGCATGTTTGAAGCCGGTGGCGACGATTGAGGTTTCAAAGATGGTTGACTCAGCCTCTCGGATCAGTACTGATCTCAATTTGCGATACATGCAAGTTGAACTCTCGTTGGAGGCTGGCAGCGACTTGCCTGGCTCGAAAATCCCTGATACTTTCCCGATGTGCGAATACATCACTCTACTTGAAAGAACGGAGAAAGGTCTCCTCTGCTATCTTCGTTTAGAGTTTGAACATCCAGAAGTCCTGAAGGGCAACTATGGTGGTATTGAAATCTTAGAAATTATCTCTCAAACGCCTCACTCAGCCTTAGTCAAAGCCTTAGCCTGTGGCCCCGTTTCGATGATTTTCTGCAGGCATGAAGATGCTTGGTGGATTAACCCAACACACATGTCGAAGAACGGATTTCTCATGACGATTCGCGGAACAAAAGATGGACTGAGAAGAATCCGTTCTGAATTATCTGCAATGGTCGGCAATGGTTTTTCAGTAAAACTCGGTTCGGAATCCCTTCAAAGTCCGGAATTCAGCGACCTGCTTCCTGAAAAGCAGAGATTGGTTCTCGATAAGGCGATTGAAATGGGTTACTACAGCCGTCCACGAGGTTGTACTCAACGTGATGTGGCCGAGGCTATGAGCATCAAGCAGGCGACGGTAAGTGAACATCTTCAGTCAGCAGAATCTAAGATAATTCACTCGCTCCGACAATAACCCTATCATGAACGGTTTAATGACTATTCACTGGATTTTGTTGAGTAGACCATGTCCGGCGCACGCCATGCTAATTTTAACCGAGCCCTCGTTTTATCGCTCCTGATGATGATGATGACCCAAGTTGGGTATCTTGAATCCATCAATCCATGGACCAACGGGGAAGAGACGCTTGATG
>CABYOM010000043.1 GCA_902520595.1 uncultured Candidatus Poseidoniales archaeon
AACCCCAATGGTTACCTTGGTGACGTATTTCCAAATGAGATTACGCAATGGGCAGATGCTGATGGAGATGGCTATGGCGATAATCCTGACGGATTGAATGGAGATGCTTTCCCAAGTAATGCTGAACAGTGGATGGATACCGACGGTGATGGTTATGGCGATAACGCCAATGGCCTTGAGGGTGACAAATTCAAAAATGAACCTTCGCAGTGGTTTGACTCTGACCTTGATGGCTATGGTGATAATCCAAATGGCATCACCCCCGATTCGTGCCCAAACACCAATGGATTCTCAAATGAAGACCGCTTTGGTTGCCTTGATTCAGACCTCGATGGTTATTCAAATCCAACCGAATCTTGGACTGTTCAGCAAGGTGCTGATGCTTTACCACAACAGCCCACTCAATGGAGAGATGGTGATGGCGATGGTTACGGCGATAACATCACTGGCGAGTTAGCAGATGATTGCAACTGGATCGCCGGTACATCTACGAAAGCCTGGATTGTCAACACAACTGCAGAAGTTGGTTATATCGAAGTACCATCGTATGGTTGCGTTGATGCAGATGGCGATGGTTGGGTTGATGTTACAGAATCTCAAAACATGGACTCTGACCCGAATGAATACTTCGATGCAGACAGTGACGGAGTTGGCTCGAATTCCGATTATGACGATAATCGGCCCTTGGTTCAAACTGAAGAAGACCATTGTAATCTCAATTTCGATGATATCTCTCTTGCTTGCCAAGGTTGGCGTAGTACTGAATATCAGTCGTATCTTTCACGAGAGAAGTCTGAAAATGAATCCGACCTAAGTTTTGCAGCGTGGAATACAAGTAAAAATGCAGGTTTACTCGATACCAACAAGGTTGATTCTAACATCGTAAAACAAGTCTCATTGGTTGGAGGGGGCGCATTCCTTGTCCTCACAGTAATCATCATTGTTGTCGGTTTAATCGCTAAACGGCGTAAGACAAATTCATTGGTCAAAGTGTACGGAGTTCCATATGTTCCTACTGAAAATAAATCTGCAGAAACCGAAGCACTTGAAGGGACTGCAGGTCTTTCAGCTCAGGGAGGCATTGTCTCTGATTCTGCCTGGGATGACGACGTAGCAAGTCTTGACTTCTCAGTTCCAGATGAGGATGGAGATGATACTTCAGATTCCAATACCATCGATGCAGCAAGCCTCTACGGTGATGAAGACAGTCTTGAATCAATTGCCGGTGTCGAGGATGAAGCCTCACCCGCTCCTGAGCCAACCCCAGAGCCTACCCCCATGGCGCCTACAGAAGCCCCACCATTGCCACCTGGAGGTCTTCCTGAAGGCTGGACGACAGATCAATGGAAATGGTATGGCCAAGAATGGCTGGATAAGAATCAGTGAAATCTGATTCTGAAAACACCATGCTTGTAATTGAACAAAGTTTGATGAATCGGTCAAGGGTAATAACAACTTGATTTAGTTTATTAATTACGATAGGTTTAATTAATAACCCGTGTTGGAAATTTCATGGCTTGTAACTGTTGTGACTGTAATCCGTGTGGAACTAACTGCTCTTGTGATGGATGCTGTTAGGGCTCGAGATTGAAAAACCACTTCAGTGGTAATTTCGCTCATACCATGGGTAGCGAACAAAAAGACCCGCTGCACCCGCTTCCAACTGATTTTGAGAGTTGGATGGGTAATGGGATAACTCCTTCCAACTTATTGGGATTAATTTGTCAATTGAAGGTATAGTTGTTATACATCCGTAATCAATAGGAATGTCGTGAGCAAAGTCCAGGTCCGTGTTACTGGCATAATTTTGTTACTCCTTGCATTCATAATATTCATGCCGCCTTCAAATGAACCTAATTATGGACAAGCGATATATACGTTGTTTTGTGGAGGTTTACTGTTTTTTGTGGTAATACTGGTAATCATTGATACATGGCGGGTGATATCATTGGAACGGAGAAAACAAACTGATAGAGTTGTTGGAGAAATTGTAGAGAAGACATCTATACCGCAGCCTGTCCTCTCGGACAAATATTAAAATTTCCTCTGAATAGCAGGGTTCCCCCTCTGAAACGACGGGTGTCGCATGGGTAGGGTCTGATTCGGCCCACTGAAAGCCCACTATTTTCTGATTCTAATCGAATGGGGCTATGCATATACCCTCTGATTCAAATCAATAATGTTTATATCGCCGTAGGGTGTGCGAGTCACAACCCCCGCGGAAGATGGCAATGATGGCAACTAAAAAATCGCTATACCTTAATGACGAAATGCTCTCGATTTGGGATTCTATTCCAGCAGATGAACGCGGCGAGGTTATCCGAAAGGCACTTCGGGACTACGCTAATCAGAGTGATGATGATCCTAATTTAAGAGAGATTAGGAAGACAGAAATTGAGCTACAAAATCTGCAAAATAGTTTGGAGCTGATTAAAAAAAATGTAGGTTATAAGGAAATGCGTTTAGAAGAATTAAGAGGAGAAAAGAATACAATGACAATTGATTATGAAAGAGAGTGGAATGACCATTTGAAAAGAGCCAGAGAGGCGAAGCAGGGCGGAGAAATTTGGGAATCATACGCGGGACGAGCAGAATATAGAGTCCATGCCGTTTCGACTGATGAGAGAGTTTACCTTGAAAATATCAATACTGGAAGGACTACTTCAAATTACCAAAAGGGAACCTTCGCATTAGGTCTCAGGAGATTGATGGATAGGGGTGGCCGAATCAAGCAAGGAGATATGATACCTGTAAATATGCATGAATACGCTGTGGTTTCGTTACATCCAAGACTCCAACTTAGAGACGGATACATCGTTTTCGAATGAAATCTTATGGACTCCCTATACGATTAACCCTAATCGGATGGTTTTCCCTCTGTTTGTGTTATCCCTTCTTCTAGTTCCATATTAATGTCACAAGCAGGGCAAGAAATCTTCCCTGAATAACTAAAGGGGATGTTTAACTTTTGATTACAGGACGAGCAAACAATTTCTTGTTTCCGATCATCAGGATCCAGAAACTCAAGATCATCGGACCAAAAAGACCAGTAAAATAAGACATCTTCCAACCATCCCCTTTGTTCAAATTTTCTGAAAAAGGTAATTGAAGTTACCATGGGGATAATCCCAAGACCAACCAATATCAAGGGAATCAAAATCAACGCGTCTGAATCATCAATAAGGCGCATCAGCACCAATCCGATGATGCCCAGAATGATGCCCCCGGATAACAAAATTATTCCAACTATCCTCCTCTTTTTCACGGGGAGCCTCCTGACAGTATCCACCAAAAGTCCGCGCCCTCCGCCAAAGAACCATAGTCCCATTAGAGGTACTCTGTGATTGATTATTTTGAATATATTCCCGTCTTCAATTGAATAAGGCCTCTTCTGGTTAGACGGGCAAGCCGAGTACCTCTGCTATAGGTTAGAGTGCGATAAGGCCCTCTGAGTACACACTGAGAAAAAGCGAGTCAAAGGGTACCCTTCGTATCAACGGGTGTACAGAGGGGTCCCCATTGCAAAACCCATTCTATCCATTAATGAAATGAGTCCAGACAGATAAAATTAGGAACTTTTCTGTAATTGAGATTTCAGAAGCCGAAAAATGATGACACACCCTGTTTGCAAAAAGATTGATACCCCCGTGAGTATCATTAATCCGCCGCACATAATTTCCCACGCCGGGCCGAGAGTATGCGGTTGAACTTCTTCTCCCCTGCGTAATAGAACAAAACCAATGGGAATAAGCATGAGTGAAAAAATGAACATATTTTTGATCCAAGATTTCCCAAGACTACCTGCCTCGGAATCGTTGGAGTTCATAAAATTCCATTTTTTGTGATGTTTATTGAATTACCTCACGAAATCGTCGAATTAAAATTCTCATGTATTCCTAGAGGTTATTGGTGTATTAACCAACCAATCGATTTAGATAAATTGCGAGGGGGCATCCGAAACCCCTTTGCATTTTTTCCGATACAAAGGGGATTCAGTGGGTCGATACAGACGCTAGCGAGTGTACTGGGAGACTGAACACCCATTGTACTCTTCCATAATGTCTCGAGGGATTTGCATGAACCCTTGAGGTTTACTAGTAATTTTCGGTAAGCCTATTTTCCGGGCATTGCTTATATCCTTTATCAGCAAGGAGCCAACATGGCCACAACCTTCGGAGAGTACTACGCGAGGGCATTTAATTCTGACAGTTTTTTTGGGCTGCAGATGGTTATAAATTGGATGTCCCTTCTTGCTTTCTTGTGGGTTCTTGGCCTTGCTTACCTTGTTATCAAGGCTAATCCAAAGGCACCCGTCAACCGCTTCATGGCCGTTCTATTGGTGTGTGAAGGCATGAAAATGCTGTTTCAAGCGGTCGACGTTCTGCCGTATTTACCGCAATATGAGTCCCTTTGGGATATTGTCTGGTTCATCAAAATTGATGTTTTTATCATCGGAACCATAGCCTCCCTTTTCCTCTATTTTTCTGTTCCAATTTACTATCGAATAGAGCGATTGAAGTTCCTGTATAAGCCCGTCTTACAAAAGAATGTTTGGTACATCATTCCAATCATTTCCACAGCAATTTGGATGGTTCTGAGAAACATGCCAATCTTTCAAATTCCCGATAAGGTATGGTTGACATGTCCTGCAGAGGGGGCTGCTCCAACCACCAATGTATGGACGGGAACCATCAGTCAAGACATTCAAGACATCGCAAGCTCCATTGAAACATGCCCGGCCGTCTTTGATTCAATCCTTGCTACAGAAAGCGCCGGACTCTGGCTAATTGTCATGAGCAGTATTCCTGTTTCAATCCTAGCTCTCTTATTCCTAAGGTCATCGATTAAGCGAGATGCAGATGGTGGCGTACTCAATCAAAAAGACAGCACGACATCAAATTCTCTCTACATTGGATTTGCAGGAAAGGTATTGGGCAATGTAATGTTTTTCGCATTTATTTTGATACTCCTTCCACTCTTGAACGGTGGTCCTGCGGGCTTCATCGATGTCAACGATTGGAGATACGGCGTGGATCGAACTTTCATGTCCAGGCTGAAGTATTTCGTGTGGACATTCGCTTTAATTTTCCAAGTCTCTGGCGTTGCATTTGAGGCAATGATGTTCGTCCACGCATCTCTCAAAGACACTGTTTTTGGAATTGATGAAAATCTTAGGACGACGTTCAGAAACGCCGTGTTCACTAGCGTGGGTGCATTCCTTTTCATTCTTGGAAGTGAAGTGATGGAGAATGTACTTGGGTTTGGATTAGCCGGTGGTGTTCTGATAGGTGTTGGACTGGTGGTAATCCGTAAACCCATTTTCAGTCTTTTGGATCGGATTTCAAGCCGTCTTCTATCTACAAATTTATCAAAAGAAGATATGGGCTACCTCAAAGCGTATTCAGAAGCGATGCGTGATGGCGATATCACCGAACGAGAAAAGGCAATGCTGGCAACCTTTGCCACATCCTACGGCCTTGACGAGGACCGCGTGCTGTTTCTTGAAGAGTATCACAACTCCGACCATTCAGAGCCAAAGGTTGAATCTACACCACCACTTGTTCAGGTCGCTTAGTATAATCACCTAATAGATCTGAGCGTTCTCCCTCTTGTTGCGGATTTGGGTGGCAAAGCCATCGACACCTCAACAAGCAATGGGAAATTCATGCTCACAGTATTTTTGAATTCACTGAGATGAATATGGTTGGAATCCTATACAGAACAGACCCTAAAGGCCAAGGGATTTCCGATTCCCAGTTAATCAAGTTGTTACAGAATCACCCTATCTGTAATGGGTTATGTTCTCACCGAATTCATAAGACTGCAAAATCACCACTATACACACCCACGCGTGAGGAGTATGTGCATGGGTAGAGACGTACATGGCCCACTGCAAGTCCATGTGAACGGCGAGATGAACCAAAGGGTGTAATGGAATACCCCTCGTGAACAAATGCTATTCGTTCATCCCCTTCACTAACTCACTTCATATTGATGCGAACGGTTCAATATGGCCCAAAGCGAACCATTGTGAGGAAAGTTTTCTTAAGATTCAAAACTGAGATAAGGGGTATTTTTCTCCAAACCAATCTATGATCTCACAAAAACGCTCAAGCATAATTAGATATTCTTTCCATTCGATTTCCTGCAATCCATGTTTGGCCGGATTCCCGGTAGTTCTAATTTCTTCAAGATAAAGTCCAATTTTTGAGCCGAATTCGGTCACTTTCTGAAGTTTTTGTGCCAAGTTGAACAAAGTGTCTTTCTTACTTAATTTCACGTTTTCGACGCCTGCAATTTTTCGAAGTAATCGTTCCGCAGCAGTGGTAACCATAATTGCTCCAATGGTAGTTGAATTTGTTTCTCGTAGGGTATCTAGATGATGTTTTATGAAGGATATCTCGTATGCATCTAAACGAGTTTTCAATTCTGCTAGTTCCTTTTTCAATCCCTCCAAGTTGAGAATCTTTTCATCGATAGATTCTGAAAGATTACCTTTGGCTTTGAACAACATTACCATTCGCTGTAGACTTTGTAAATCAGTATTTTCTAAATTACCTTTTTTGACTTGGCTAGGGAATAGAGAATCGATGAAAAAAGCCATCGTTTTGTAAAGAGGAACCCCCCATATTACCGCAAGGAGAATCAATGTCATACTGACTGCAAAGAGGTCTTCAGACTCTTCGAAGATTCCAATGCCATAATTCACTTGCCATATGATAAAAAAAATTGAAAAAAGAACAATGCTCAAACGAATAATCCCTATAGCACGCACCCCACCATAAAACAAAAATTCATCATTCTCTGTATGAATCCGAAGAATGTCTCTTGTCGAATAACGGTGGAACAATTTTGTAAGACAATAAAATAATGCAAACATTGTAAAAAGTAATAGAAATGATTGATTGGTTTCAATACTTCCTAGTTGCCATATGCCATACACGGAACATATGAGTGAAACCATTGCGATTAAAATGGGAAAAAATACTTTATCTGACCGGGCAGGGAAAAATTGTGATGATTTAACATCTGAACAATTCAGTGAGTTCGAAGGGGGAGAATCTCTAAGGTGATCTTCAATCAAACCATCGCTAAATATCCGAATTTTATATTTCTCATAAGTGATCAGTCTCATTAAGCCATATTTGGCAGGATAGTGCGCATATTCCCCGATTACGAAATTTTCAATTCCCGATAAATCCGAGGCGTCCACAATCCGATTAAAAGATTTCAATTTATGTATCATTCGGCAAATCATGTTCGAGGGGAGCCCTTATGCTCGTATGCGGCATAATGGGTAGCCTTTTGAAGTGGCTCGGATTTTATCCTTGCCTTTCCATTGTGACCAGAAGGTGTGATGTATGCCCCCATCCACTGGTGATTGGTATGACTGATATCAATCTCCAACCTTCGGAACTGTGTTCTTTGATTCTATCATGCAATTCTATTTCGCCCTCATCCACTTTTGGGTCCATTTTTTTTTTGAGTTGAAATTTGACATTGAAGGTTTTGTATTCGTATGAATTAGCCATGTATGTTGCATTTGTCGGCGATTTATTTACCCATCTATGGTATAAATAATAAATCGGACTATTCTCAAGGGTTCATCCTAATACCCATTCAAACACAATTGTTGTTCGGAACGGTTTTGCGTGGGCCGTTCGCATCGCTACACAATGATTTACTTTTTCCCGAATGTACGATTCTAGATAAAAGGAAGAACTCATCATAGGGGCAAGAGGTGCAGGAAGTGATAGCACAGATATTGTCAAATACAACACTCACTCAGAAAAACCCATGCAGAAGTGGGAGTATAAGATATTGCAGTTCTCTATTCACAGGGAATTACCACCTGAGAATTACTTGAATCAACTAGGAGAACAAGGATGGAAAATTTCTGCATCTGGAGGTATGGCCAGAAATTCTGGGGGTCACGGCTGGATCATATTGATGAGAGAGAAAATTTAATCATCGCAAGGCGAAATTAAACATTATGCCCGACTCATTTCTCCAATTCGTGTTGCGTGATACGGAGTGGGATCCGTTTCGCAAAATTCGTGAACATATTATAGGAATGACCCCAGAACCGGTTCGAAAAATCGTTGGTTGGATTCTGCTAATTTTCGGTGCTGTGGCACTGTTGAGGTTGTACCCCGGGTTTTTGTTCTTCGGGCTCACTGACCTAATGTTTATGATTACACTCTCTGTTGGTATATCTTCAATTGCTTTGGGGAGAATGTTTCTGAGACATTAAGGCTGATGAAGTTAGTTTGAACACAAGGGGCCCCCTTGCGACCCCCGTCCTTTCAATGGGTATCCTATACAATGCCCGTGTTTGCAAGGGTTTCGTAAGGGTCACCATTTAACCCCTAGACATCTTTATGTTCTATTCATGATTGAACTTAAACATGGACAAATTGATTTCGGTCTTACTTTGTATTTTGCTGACTACATTTTCTCTTGCAGGATGTCTTGGAGATAGTGACAATGAAGCATCAGAAGATACTGAAAACTCGGAAAATACAGGAAACAATGAGACAATAATTTTGTTTGAGGGCGACCAAGCTGGAGAATGTAGTGATGGTGCGGATAATGACCGTGACGGTTTATTCGATTGTGATGACCCAAATTGTGCAGGTTCACCGACTTGTAAAATCTCAGAAGAGAATACTACTAACCTAGATGAAAATACTACTAACCTAGATGAAAATACTACTCAAACAGGTGATGAATATTCAGACTTTGATGATGAAATAATGGTCAACCTAACAAATGACATGATTACTTCGGGTTATATGGATGAGGCTAACTGTAATTTGCTATTGTTTTTACAAGGTTGGAGTGCTGAGTCCCCAATAATTAAAAATAATTTATTCCAAACGAATCTTACTAACGCTCCAAATTATCGAATATGGATCGCAACGTATGAGGATGTCGATGGTTCGGTATTATTACCTGCCCTTTATGATTGGAGAAATGGCGAGGTAGATACTACTTTACAGCCAGGAATATATGTTTTTGATGATGATGAGGTTTCATATCTTGGGGGTGAGTTTAGTAGCGACTTTGATCTTGGAAATATTTGTCTACCATCACAAAGAGATGGTTTGACAAATCTCTTTGAGTTGATAGACCCCCCATTTATTTGGTCATTACCAATACTTACAGCAGAAGATGTTCAAAGATTCAATCAATCGAGAAACTCGAATGAATCACTGTGCGAGGTAATCATGTTAAATTCATATTACACGGGAGATGATCTAGAAGAACTGCATGACTATGCCATTACAGCGATAAACCGAGTTGGCGAATCAAATGTCAATTTTTGGTTTATGAACTCAACCCATGAGGAGAACTCCGAGGTATCATCAGATGCTATGGCGCAACTGAATTTTTTTAATGATGCACATTTGAATTACATCCCAAACCAAGGTCGTGATGAGGTATTTTTCATCATCGATACATTCAACACCTCAGATAATTACTTTGGATTGTATGACGAATATACTGAATTTGGATGGCATCACAACTATGATGGAATTGGAGAGCCATGTAATCCTGATGACAGAGAGGACATCTATCGTTTCTTCCACGAATATGGCTTACATCCTTTCTTTACTCTGGATGGGCAAATAATTGTGAATGCATCATTAGATATATCGTACAAAAATAATACTGAATACAATGTTCTGGAACAATCAATCGTTGATAATTATATAATTACTATCGGTGATATTATTCATACAGATTCCACATTAATGTGTTTAATCAACGAAGAAAATTTAGAGTACTATAAAATCACACAAACATGGATAATAAATAATCAAACTGTTCAAGAAGAATTTCTAGATTTAAACGAATATAATATGAGCGTTGGTGACTCAATTACTTGCACAATGCAAATTGAAGATCTGCTAACTAATAGAGTATTCACAGACAATTGGGAGTTAAATATCAGTAAACGTCGTCCTGTAGCACACAATGTTGAGATAATTCAGGAGAAGGATTTGATAACTTGTGACTTTAAAATTCTAAATCCAGACAACATTGATTACGTCCCACTAGTGACATGGATTGTTGACTCAAATGACGATGGAATAACATCATTTGATTGGGACTGGTACTCAAATCCTTCAACAAATTATACTCTTAATGAAACCAATGCAGCACAGATTGGTGAGAACGATCATTTCGGATTGGCTAATTTAAGTCAAGGGAATCACATTAGTTGTGTTGTAGAAATCTTCAGTCCAGAAGATGCTATTTCAATACTTGAATATGACTCTGATACATCCATATATGAGTATGATGAATTATGGACTAGATTATTGTCAACAAATGAAGTTGAAGGAATAATTGAATGAACACAAGGGCCTTTCATGAATGCATCAATAGTCACAACGGTAGCGTATGACAAGACGCCTGAGCAGAGGGGGGCCCTCTGATTTTTACTGCTCGAGAAAGATTTGAAACAAGATATCACTTACGGGGAATCATGGCGGGAGAAAAACATTCAGAAGATGCTTACTTCATTGCTTATTTCTATGTTAGAACAAAATTGTTCAGACGACCATATAAGAAATACGGTTTTAATAAACTCCGAGATTTGACTGATTTTGCATACGACAATATGTCAGAAATACAGGAGTATTACCTTGAAAAGTATCCCGAACTGGAAGTTGATGGTGAAGGAGACACTCGAAAAGAGCGTTGGTGGTCTTTCATTAGGCAAAAAGGACAAGAATTCTATAAACACCCGAATGGCCCGAAACTTTCCAATAAATCGGTAATGAACCCAACGAAGTATGGCAACTTGAATGAGCGCCACTCTTTAGTGATTTCAAAGTGGTCTGCTGAAAGTGATGAATCTGTTTTGTATGGTGAATTTCAAAGGATA
>CABYOM010000044.1 GCA_902520595.1 uncultured Candidatus Poseidoniales archaeon
GTGGCTTGGATCGGTTTCTTTTCGACATGTTTGTATCAAGCTTTTTTCATGGTCGGCATGAAATATACCGCTGCAGGTGACGCCTCTCTCATGATTACTTTCAATCCCTTCTTTACCGCATTACTGGCCATTGTTTTCCTCAAAGAAGCCATGCATTGGAGATTGGCTTTGGGCATCACTCTTGGCATTGCAGGCGTCGGTGTTTTGTTTTGGTATTCTCCGAATGTCGATATTCCATTTTATGATCGAGCCCTCGGTGATGTCCTCATTGCTGGTGCTGCCTTTGCTTGGGCTTGCAATACTATTCAGATGAAAAAAGCAATGACTGAACCAGCAAAAGATTCCAGACGTTGTCTTTCTCCACTGCAATTGACCGTTTGGTCTTCAGTTGCTGGACTGTTCATGCTCACCCCTGTAATGGTTGTCGAAACGTGGATGGTCGGTATCCCTGAACCTTCGTTCAATGGCTGGATGGCTATGATTTTCCTTGCAATTTTCTCAACGGTAATTGCCTATGTTTGGTTTGCAGATGGGATTTTAACAATCGGTGCAGGAAAGAGTGCATTGTATGTCTACTTGGTTCCGATTTTTGGAATTCTAAGCGGCTATCTCCTTCTTGACGAGAAACTTGGTGCTTCACTTGTTCTCGCGTTCGTATTGATTGTTGGAGGTGTGATGCTTGCTCAGAGTAAGCAACCATTTCCCAAGCAATCATCATGAAGTTGGACGCTTTGGGCTTGTCATGGAGATTCGCTGTGTTGCCGTTATCGGTGCCGGGACTATGGGTGCTGGTATTGCACAGGTTTGCGCTCAAAGTGGGTGGAAAACTCATCTGTTCGATGCTTTCCCAGAAGGTTTAGAGCGAGGTATGCAACGAATCGACGCCTTTTGGGACAAAGGTATTGCACGCGGTAAGACAACCACTGAGCAGAAAGAGGAATGGTCCAAGAATCTCCATTCGTTTGCAGATATGGCGCTTGCTGTTGCTGAAGCAGACCTCGTTATTGAAGCGGTTCCAGAAATTCCAGAACTCAAGCATTCTATTTTCTCACAACTTGACCGCTTAGCACCACCTCATGCCCTCCTTGGAACCAATACCTCTTCGCTGTCCATTGCCGACATCGCTGCAGCAACCTCCCGTCCAGAAAACGTCATTGGAATGCATTTTTTCAATCCAGTTCCAATCATGAAACTACTGGAATTGGTTCGACATGATTTGACCAGCGAAGCGACGATTACTGCGGCCCAGTCTGCTGGATCTGCAATGGGTAAAACCACCATATTAGTCAAAGACATTCCAGGATTTGCAACCAGTCGTCTTGGAGTTGCTCTTGGAAACGAAGCCATTCGAATGCTTTCAGACGGTGTAGCGAGTGCCAAAGACATCGATACGGCAATGGTTCTGGGCTACAAACACCCAATGGGTCCACTTGCTTTGAGTGATTTAGTTGGACTTGATGTTCGGCGTGACATCTTGAAAAACTTACAATCTTCCTTTAATGACGATGCGTATGCACCTCATCCGTTGCTCGAAAAACTCGTCGCAGCAGGTCGTTTAGGGAAAAAGACTGGAATGGGGATTTATGATTGGTCTTCTGGAGAAGCAGAAGAAACCGAATTACCGGAATGATTGAACCTGCAAAGAATTTGCGAATGTACATCGCTTTACTCAGGTTGAAAGTTGGGTTTACGCTTCTCAATAAAAGCTGCTACACCTTCCTTGAAGGCCTCAGTTGTTCCGGCTGCTTCAATGAGTGTACGTTCATGCTTCAGGTGGGTTTCAAAATCGTGAACAGACTGAATGTCGAGTAAATGTTTGGTCGCTTCCTTTGTGTGATTACCCCATTGACTCCACCGTTTTGCCATTTCTCCAGCCGCCTCGATGAGTCGGTCATCCTCGACTAGGGCGTCAACTGCTCCAACAGATACACATTGTTCTGCGTCCCATATTTCATTTTCAAAGAAGAATCTTCTGCTCACTTGGTCGCCGACCAGACGAGGTAAGAGCCACGTTGTTCCACCGTCTGGTGACAATCCCATTCCTGAATACGAGGCGGCCATTTTGGCTTTTGAAGATGCGATTCTTGCATCACAAGCGAGAGCCAAACCGAGCCCTCCTCCCGCACATGCACCGTTTATTGCAGCGATGCTTATTTTCGGAGATTGGCGCATTCTCATCAAGAGTGGATGAAGAACGCCGGTTAGGTCACGAATGAGTTGTGGAGCATCTTCATCTTTTATTGCTTGAGCAAATGCATTGATATCTGCTCCAGCGGAGAAGAATTTCCCTTCACCGGTTAGGACTAAAGCCCGGACGTTTGGGTCCGTGAGGCCTTGGTCGATGGCATTGGCAATCTGTGGTAAAAACTCTCGAGAGAAAGACTGAGTCGCAGATTGACCGGAGAACCGAATGAGACAGATCCCATTCCCCATGTCGCTAAATTGAACGCTCATTGCTTCACCTCAAAGTTTGATGTTGACGTTCTTTACTTTCGTATAGAACCGCATTGCGTCTTGGCTTTGTTCGACACCAATTCCTGATTGTTTCCATCCGGTAAACGCAGTTTGAGGGAATGTAATGGGGTATTCATTGATTGAAACCATACCACTTTCTAAATCACGAGCCATAGAATGCGCTCGGCTGAGGTTGTTGGTCCATATGCCATTGAGCAATCCGAATGGTGAGTCATTCGCTAAAGACAACGCTTCTGCGTCTTCACTGAAGGATGTTACCGATAACACGGGTCCAAATAACTCATCATTGAAAAGGAGGTTTTTATTATCGACTCCAGTGACAACTGTTGCTTCCATAAATGCTCCATCACCTTCAATGATGTTTCCTCCACAAACGACTTTGCCGCCCATCTTGAGTCCGGCGGATAATTTTTCCATGATTTCTTCACGATGGTTTTGGTGAACGAGGCTTCCAATACGGACGCCTTCTTCCATTCCAGGTCCAACTTTCCATTTGCCGACTTCAGCAACGACGGCATCAACCAATTCATCGTGAACATCTTCATGAACAATCAGTCGAGAACCAGCCCAACACATTTGTCCAGCATTCATGAAAATTCCAAAGCAAATTGCTTTTGCAGCGTATCTAAGATTCGCATCAGGGAAGACAATATTTGCACCTTTTCCTCCAAGTTCAAGTGTGACGGGTGTTAGGTTCTCACTTGCTTTGGCCATGACTGTTTGTCCAGTAGGGACTCCTCCGGTAAGGACAATTCCATCTACGCCTTTATGCCCAGCAAGTGCATCACCAATGAGACCACCTGATCCTGTAATAACTTGAAGAACTCCTGATGGAAGTCCGACTTCTGCTTCCTCCATAGCCTTCGCCCATGCAAGTAAAGACAGAGGCGTCCAAGAAGCTGGCTTTGCAATGACGGTACATCCTGCAGCAAGTGCAGGTGCAATCGATCGAAGTGCGAGTTGGAGTGGGAAGTTCCAAGGAATAATGTGAACAGTAACACCAAGCGGTTGGCGTAATGTATAGTTCAGTCTATTTCCTGGAACTGGAATGGTACTGCCTTCTATTTTATCTGATAGTCCAGCGAAGTATTCGAGTGTCCACGCCCCGTAGCGGATTTCAGACAATGCTTCTCGGAAGGTTTTCCCGTTATTATTGGATTCTATAACTGCGAGTTGTTTCGCATTTGCATAGGTTGCTTGTGCCATCTTATTGAGGATACGCCCACGCTGGGCTGGGTCCATATTTTTCCAAGAAGGATCTTTCAATGCAGCCGTTGAAGCATCGACGCATCGGTTCACGTCTGCAAGAGTTGCTTTTGGGGTCGTAGCCATTACTTCACCAGTGGCTGGGTTGAGAATTTCGGCTGTTGCCCCGTCCTCTGCATCGCACCATTTTCCATCAATCGACATTTGTTTTGCGCTCATATTCCACTCCAAGCGCTGTCCCCTCAAAGGTATTCGCTTGACTTGACTTGGTTTCAAAGAACGGAAAAGCAGTCACTCTAGGCGAAAAGACTCTTGAAGCGAATACTCTGTGCATACAGTATGGCTCGAGAGGTAGGTTTGGCAGATGCCGCTGCCCGCACCATTGCTGCTCGTGCTCCTCGCCTGCTTGTCATTGCGGGTGCTACCGGAACTGGCAAGTCTACAGCGTCGGTTCAACTTGCAGCGGATATTGGTTTTGCTCGCCTTCTTTCAACCGATGCAGTTCGAGAAATCATGCGTTCATGCGATGACGATAGAAATGAACCAGCATTACATCGCTCATCCTTCTCAAGGGGTAGTTCAGGAGAGCCTGTCATCGATTGGTTAGACACTTGCCTAGCAGTTGAAGGAGGTATAGTTGCAACCATAGATCGTGCACGGCGTGAAGGTATTGATTTGTTAATTGAAGGCGTCCACATCAATCCGAGTGAACGCTTGTTACGCAGTTGGCGTGAAGCTGGAGGAATTGCGGTTGGCCTGGTGATGACTGTTGGTGAAGAAGACCGACATCTGTCGATGATTCGTTCCAGAGATGCCCACTCTTTCCGTCGTGCAGATCGCTATTTAGCGGCTTTTCCTCGAATTCGAGCGATTCAAGATGGGTTGATTGAACGAGCTAAAATTGCTTCATGGCCAATAGTTGACCTTTCCAGGGTGAGTAAAGATACTGACCGAATTAAACACCTGTTAGACCTTGCTTGGAACGAGCACGTTCAGCGCAGTTAAGCATGAACGACATCGAAACTGATCAGTGTGGTCAGCATTGCTGAACCATCTGATATTCCTAATTCACCCGTAAAGTGTAGTGTTGTAGCAGATGTTTCGTTGACTTGCATATTGATGATTTTAATTTCAACACCGCGCAACTCACCATGGTGGAGTAAGTCATCATGAACGCTTTGATAGGCTGTTTCACCAGCCTCAAGAGCTTCAAGACCACCATCGATCCATAATTGTGTACGTGCTTCAGTCAGTTCGGGAATCGCGTCGACTGCCTCCAAAGAAGCCACCAATACTCCATCAGAAGCGGTTTCGTATGGCATGGTTAAACCAGCAACCTTTACCCCAAAAATTGCCATAGAAAGTAAAGACATCAGCAGAACAACGCCAGTTGCCAGAAGCATTTGCCCTGCATCTCGATCTTCATTTGAGTGGCGGGTTTGCATATACATCAAGCACCACCTCCTCGATTCCAAACATCGAGCGTGACTGTCCATGAATTTTCCTCGATTGCCAAGAGGTGGTGTACGGTTACCGTTTCTCCAGCCGGAGTTCCGGTGTTGCCGTAAGGTACTGATGTACCACTGTTCTGTGCTAACCAGCAGTTTGCCTCTTTTCCAACGGCAATTTGATTTTGTAATAGGAAACAGGCTTCGTCAAGTTCACCATTCTGCAACAACTCACTTAACCGATTTTCACCAGAGATTTCAGCCTCTAAACTCAGTCCATATCGAAATGCATCGTCTCCCGTAATTTCCAACGCAGCATCATGGGCGACGCTGGGTGCATCCGGGACGTGTATCCGGATGAGAAAGGTCGCCGACATAAAGAACAGCCAAAACAGCGTCAGCATCTCAAGGATGTGAACTTGAGCATCTTCATCATGACGCATTCAATCACCCCAAGAATAACGGAGAAGGTATGAATGTACCCGCTGATGGATTGAGTCCAGGCACTTCGGTAATTCCAATCAAATTTGGCGTGAATGCAAGGAAGTTAAACACCAGTAATGACACGAGAATCATCATTCCAGAGTGCTTGAAACCTGTTGAGAACCGACCGGTTGACATCAAACCTGCCATAGTACCATTTCCAACCGCTTGCATGGTGACTCCATAATAGAAAACGGTCAAGAAAAACAAGGGGTCGATGTTCCGGATTGTCATGTTTCCAATTGTCTGACCTCCACTGTCTCCACCCTCTTCTCCGCTGGAATTCGAGCCAGCAATAGCCGGAATAAAGACAACTGCGAGTGTGACAATCACGCCGAGGAAAACGAAGTACGAAGTCCAAATAACCGCAATGTAGGAACCAATAGCTCTTCGCCGTTCACCTTCAAGGAATTTCAATTCTCGTGAGTCGTTCGCAGCCGTCACAAGAATGTCTGAAATTTTACCACCTGCTCGGTCTGCTTCAGCAATCAAAGCAATCGCTCTTTGAACCAGTGGTGTTCCAACCCGCTCAGCAAATTGCTTGATAACATCGCTAAATTTGATACCCCAACTTAACTGGTCAGACATTTTCTTGACTTCGTCATTCAGTGCGCCATATTCTGATGTGGCCAGTGTTTGAATCGCCACAGTCATCGAAAGACCTCCCTTCCAGTATTCTGCAAGGTCACGAAGGAAATCAGGGAATTTTTCTTCGACTTCGTTTTTGGCATTTTCAACTCGCTCCCAGTAGAAGGAAGCGGGGTATAGGAAGAAAAAGAACATCATTCCGAAGAAGTTGAGGAAGATAAACGGACGAATTGACTTCGGTCCTAACTCAACCTCAGGGCCGAGCCAAAACGACTTGTTGTTCATGTTCGAGGGAATTCCGTCAAAGTAGTGAACGGTCATGTCGAAACTAAACGAGGAAATTCTTTTGCCTTCTTCCATCGAAAAGACCATGAATTCATAGCGAGTATCTGGAGGAATGTTGACCATCTCAATTTTGCAATCGTCGTTTGCAGTATCGGTCGTTCCGGAATAAGAGTCCATAACTTCGCCACTCTGAGAGCGAATAGCTACGATGTAGTCTGTTTGTGTGTCAGCAGAAACGCTGCAGTTTACCCATAAGGGTTGCAGGACAGTCAAGCCACCTGTTCTATCGGGATCAACGCCGGGAACGTCGAAATTTTTTCCTTGTTTGATGAGCGTGTTCCATTCTTCACCTTCCCAAACTACTCGGTCGGGTGCATCTTGCAGTATCGAGCAAGACTGGTTCGCTGAATAATCCGGTTTGACATTTGAGTTGAATTGTTCTCCTATCGAATTACCTTGAGAATCTTTTGCGGTAAGCCCACAATATAAATTTGTAAACATCGGTTCGCCATTTTGGGTAGGAATAAATCCTGAATTTGTGGCCCAAACCGTGGCAGTGCACAGCCCTAACAGGATTGAAACAAATAGAATAGCGTAGAGTTTTGTGAGCGTGGAATCGTCCTTAGGCAAGTCCAACTTGACCGTAATTTTCTCCTTTTTACGCGCCATTTTCTCACCTCCATTCACATTTCTTGTTCTTTACTGCTCGTCCAGACTAATACCGCATAAGCGATGTGAATCATTGGCACGAATCCTAAGACAATTCCATAGAGCATTCCTTCTGACATCTGAGCGCCGGAACCTGAAACCCAGAACATGATGACCAACATGACAATCAAAAACAGAGGCATTGCTACTGCTACGACAATGTATGATTCTGCGAGCAGTGCGATTGATTCTAAGAACATCTGAAGCCGTGTTCTGTTTTCACGCATGTAGTGTTCAGCACGGTTAAGGAAATACAATTTGAGTTGTCCACCAGCAGTCAGCGTTCCAACCATCCCTTGGAAAAACTCAGTCAGCCAAACTGATGCTGCACGATCAACACTCATCTTCATCGCAGTAATCAAGTCATAACCCAAGAGGGTCACGTCTCGATAGACCATAGCAGCGTCATCTGCAACGTCCCCGTAAATCTCCTTATTCATGGCAAGCGATCTGAAAATCTTCGAAGGTGTTGCATTTGCTGCAGACATTGCAGCGGTATACGATGCAGCGTAAGGAAGGTATTTTTCAATCATATCTCCACGTCGCTTTGCTTCTCGCTTTGCACCATTTTTGTTGTAATTGAACGCGAAGTATGGGACCATGAGTCCTCCAAGAACGACGATGAGTACCTTGAGGAATGGAGGGAACACTTGGTATGCGAATCCATCACAGCCATTACCCGGTTTAGAAGGGTCGATTAAATCTTGATTCCAATATTCCCATTCAAAGCAGTAGTTGACAGTAGATGCGTCTTGAATTCCTTCCCAGTAAGCAATAATTCCAATGTCAGGGATGAAGAACAACGATACGAAAGCCCAAGAGATGAGGGTAATAGCAATCGTGGTCATGATTGCAGTGGCAAGATAAACCTCTGGCATCATTGGCATTGAACCTTTGACAAGGCTTTCCGACAATTCTTTGTCACGGCGAGCACGTTTACGCAGCAAACGACCGAGGATGCGATTACAAATCCTCTGCCATGTGGTCAAGTCCATCGAATCACTCCCATGTATTGTTTTCAGCGAAGTCCATCAACACGTGCTAAAATTTCAGTCGGTCGCACATAATATTCTGTGACAATTTGAGACACTTGGTCTGCTTTTCGTATGTCATTCAAGACCATCCATTCCAAGATGCGCTTGCGTGTTCGTAATTCACGACGCATATCGTCTTGTGAAAAATTGAGCTTAACCATGATTTTTTCTAAAACATATGACTTTCCGCTAAAGATGAAATCATCTGTATTTACGTCCCACCGGAAAACTTCGTTGGTAATAATTTCCAGTGAGTTCGGGTCAATTCCAACAATCTCGACCAGCTGCTTGGTTCTACGAACACGCTTTCCATTGATACGGGTTTGAATTTGAATGGAGCATGCTTCCAAAGCTGGCAAAAGAACACGTGGGATATCAATTGGTTTGTTTTCCAATCGGTGGACCAGTGAAGGAACGGAGTCAGCGTGAACAGTTGAATATGCGCAGTGGCCTGTGGCCATTGCCTGGAACAAAACATAAGCTTCTGCACCACGAATTTCACCCACAATGATGTATTCTGGCCGTTCACGAAGTGCTGCTTTGAGCAATTCGAACTCACCAATGACACCCTCAGTTGATTCTCCACCGAAACCTTGCCGCGTCAAACCTGGAACCCAATTTGGTTGAGGAATGTTAACTTCACGAGTCGATTCAATGGAGACAATCTTCATCTGCCATGGGATAAAAATACACATTGCGTTCAAAGTTGTCGTCTTACCGGAAGCAGTTCCTCCCACAAACAGCATAGGTACTTCATTTTGGAATCCAATCCAAAGGTAGGCAACCATGAGAGAGGACATAGTGCGGAATGCAACAATATCTGCAGGTGAGAACGGATCGTCTTTGAATCGTCGAATACAGAATGCAGAACCACGTGTTGAGATTTCATGACCGAGTTTCATAACAATTCTTGAACCATCCATGAGTGTAGCGTCAAGCAATGGGTCGGCGACTGAAATGTGCTTGCCACAACGTTGAGCGAGTTTGATAACATACGATTCTAATTCATCATCGGTATTCCAAACACATGTAGTTTCGACCGATTCGAACTTTCGATGATAGGCGAAAATAGGTACACCAGTTCCATCCAAAGAGATATCTTCGACGTTAATGTCGTTCATGAGAACATCCATCTGTCCATAGCCAATCAAGTCACGACGTAGATAATAGAAAATCTTCGATTTTGATTTTTTATTTATTTTCATCCCGTATGATTTGATGACTTTATCCATTGCTGTGCGAATATATGCCTCAGGATTGGCATCGATTTCTTCAATATTAGCCGTCAGTGAACGAATAAAAATATCGAGAATTTCGTCACGATATTCTTGTTCCTTTTTGGTCATTGGAGGCTCAATGATTTGGTAAATAATGTTCAAAGTTTGCTTGTCACGAACAATGCGTGCAAAAGCGTGTGGAGGCATGACGGGATACTTGTCGAGTTCATCGTATTGGGCACGTTGTTTAGCCCGCTGACGCTTGCCTCCACCTTTGTTTTGTTTTCTCGCCATACGTGCACCCTCTGCCGAAGCAATTTATCACATGCTATGGCCGACTATAACACTTGGGTGAAAAACACCCCTAAAACCGCTACCCTGCGGCTCAAAAATATTCACCATGTGATGCCCTTTGGATGGAACGATTATTCTTGGTTTGTGAAAGATTCAAGCCAAGCATGACATGAGTTGCGAAAGGTGTCGAGTTCAACATTATTGTCGATTATAAAATCCGATTCGTTAATGATTTCCTCCAGCCCCCATCCTCGCTCTCGAGTATCTCGAACCTCAAACGCCTTCAGGTCGCCGTCTTCTGATCGTCCACGATTTTGAATCCGGGTAAACCGAACATTAGGAGATGCAACAACAGCTAAGGAAAAGAAATGTTCACCCCATCGATTTTCAAACACAACTCGCTCGGCTGTCCCCCGCATTCCTTCAATTAAAACAATTGAATGCGATTCCAAGTGTGTATCAACAGCGTCTGCTAATCGCACAGCCAGTACATCTTCTCCATGCAGTGCGCGCAATTGAGCAGCAATCTCTCCAAAAATACCTGGACTCTCCTCGAGTTCTAAACGTCGAACTTCAGCGCGAACCATGTCACCCATCGAAAGAACCGGAATGCCGTTCTCTGTGAGAACTTGGGCAAACTCTCCCTTGCCAGAGCCCGGCATACCGCATACTGCAACGACTCGGGCCATGCTTGAAGGGCGGAGACGAACGCTCATCAAGATACCTCACAAAGAGTCGAATCTGCTTCAATTTGAGAACTCAGCGCGACCCCATCGACGGTCCATCAACTTCCACAGTAAACCAGATGCGAAAATCAACCCCACAGAAATTGCAATCATTCCTTTGTAGCCTTGCTCAACCATGCTTTGATCATACATTGAAGCGGTAGCAGCAAGTCCTTCTTGAGATGCCCGTTCCCACCAATTTCCGTATAAAGAAACGTCTCCTTGAGTGAAAGAAAGTAAGAATAACATCAGTAATGGGATGACAGTCCCTATCCAAAACCAGATCATAATCGAAGCATCAAAAATCGCTTTGTTGG
>CABYOM010000045.1 GCA_902520595.1 uncultured Candidatus Poseidoniales archaeon
TTTTATGTCTCCGGGTTCATGTTTATTTGCTATGTTTCAATATTCTACTTCGCCTTTTTCGATGATCGATGGATTGCAGATAGAATGACTCTAAGCATTGCTTGGGTCTATATTTTAGCGATTCCATTTTACCTGTTTTTCAATGTCAGAGTAACGGGTGATTATATTCCTGGGATGGAAACTCTCGCTTATGATTTGACACCAGAAATAAGCGATTGGTTTCGCAGAATTGATCCCTTTACCAATGGAATGCCTTCACTGCATATTGGAATCCCGTTCGCAGTTTGGTTATGCCTTACTCGGTTTGATGAAGACCGGCGTTGGGATAAATACCGTTCACTGATTCTTGCTTACACTTTTGTCACTGCTTTTGCTATTATCTATCTTGGAATACATTGGTTTTCAGACATTATTGGTGGAATGTTAATCGCAGCTCTTGCAGTTTCACTTGCCGATCGTACCTCTGATGCGTGGTGGAAAATATTTGACGAGAGAACAATGAACTCACGAATAGTCACAGTCCTTACAAATCCAAAAAAAGCCCTTGGGATAATTCTTAACCGCTGTTCCAATATCTATCGAAGATACAGGAGACCTAAAAGCAGGGAAACCGGAGTTTTGGCGGTCGTCGTTTTTTTGATGTTATTCTCCATCATCACTTGGGATTTGAGCAATCAATCATTACCTGCTGGAGGAATTGAAGCACCACAAGGAGTCGCTACCAGTGACGGCTGGATGGCGACAATTGACAACCGAACAACTGGACCTGTGGTTGTCGTTCACAATCTGGCAGATTTAGAGGTCAATTGGGAAATTATGAATGGAAGTGTTGAAGCGAATTCACCTTACGCACTGAGCGGTTCCAAACTCGCCATCGCTAATCTAACCACATTATCTGTATACAACCTTAACACCATAGAAACGGGTAATGCTCTGATTTCGACCATCGATATGGAACAACCGAATCAAATTCTTCTGACCGGCACAGAAGAATCCGAATACATCTTGATTGAGAGGAATGGATTATTGAGCGCATACTCACTTTTCGGTGACGAAATACCGCTTGGTTTCAATGTCGTAGGAGTAGAGTTGATTCAAGCCAATGGCTTGGAAATTGCCATGGTCATTGAAAATGAACCCACCAGTATTCTCCTCTCTCGAATAGGTTCAACCGGTTCGATTACAATAGAGAACATCAACGCTTCTTCAACCCCTGAGCAAGATGAAATTCTTGAAGCATGGGATACCCCGGTAGATATGGAAAACGCAAGCATTACTGATTTTGTGTTTGACGACGATTTCATCGCCATTACTGTAAACGTTTCAGCGACTGACCGCTTGGTTGTTTATAATCGCTCGAATGGCCAGCAATGGCTTGCATCCGATCCCAAATATGCCGTCAGTGACCCCTCGATGAAAAATGGAATTTTAGCGTGGTCAGTTCGCGATCACTTGGACCCAACAAAGCCGATTGAGAAATATATGGACGGGGAAATACAATTCGTTAATCTCACCAATAACCATACACAATTCTTGACTTCAGATGCTTTGCATCAGTGGGGCCCGAACGTACTTGAGAATCATCTGGTTTATTTTGAAGAATCATCGGATGGAGAAGTGACAATTCACATCCATTCATGGGAGCCTGAACTCACAGTATACTCAAACGTCCTTCTTCAAGTTGGTATGATTCTTGGTGTAGGACTGGTGTTTGCACATGTAGTTCAACGTCAATCTGAATCGAGAGTAACGAAGTCGAGTCAAGAAGAAGAATAATCACTTCTTAATGCTCAACATTCGCTCCAAAGCCCAAAGAGAACCTTCTTGAATCGAAGCAGGGACTTTGATTTGATTCGGTTTTTCGCCTTCTGCGATTCGCTCAAGGACATCCATCAAATACGCTGGGTGAATCATATACATCGTTGAGCATGGGCATATTTCAGCATCTAAACATTCAATGTGTTTGTCTGGATGTTCTTCGGCTAAACGAGCAACCATGTTGATTTCGGTTCCGATTGCGATGTGAGAACCTGGCTTTTGCTCGGCTACAAAATTACGAATATATTGAGTTGAACCATTGGCATCACTCGCTTTGACTGTATCGATCGGACACTCAGGATGAACAACTACAATTCCTTGTGGGTGGCGGTCTCGGAATTCATCGATTTGAGCCGTAGTAAATCGCTTGTGTACTGAGCAAAATCCGTGCCAAAGAATAATTCTGCTCCCTTTCAACTCACCCATAGCACCTATGCCAGGGGTCCAAGTTGGCATCAAATCAAGTGAAATTCCCATTGCGTGTCCAGTGTTTCGACCAAGATGTTGGTCAGGGAAAAACAGAACTGAACCATTCTTACCCGCACGTTCAAAGGCCCAGTTAAGAATCCCTTGAGCATTGCTTGAGGTACAGACAATTCCACCATGACGTCCAACGAAATCTTTCAGGTCAGCACTGCTGTTCATGTAGGTCACTGGAACCAAAAAATTGTCATCATCAGAAGCAACAGCTGTTGGATCTTCGCGAGTGATAGGGTCTCTCAAATCCGCTTCAAGCAGGATAGAATTCCATGCAGATTCAACTTCTGTAAGTGTTGCCATATCGGCCATGGAGCAACCCGCCCGCATATTGGGAAGAATGACAATTTGGTCATCATTGGTGAGGATATCGGCTGATTCAGCCATGAAATGAACACCGCAAAAAACGATGTATTTCGCTTCTGATTCTGCCGCCATTTGACTTAACATGAAAGAATCGCCAAGGAAATCAGCATGCATGACAATACTGTCTCGCTGATAATGGTGACCAAGAATCAACAACTGGTCACCGAGTTGTTCACGCAATTCCTCGATTCGTTCTGAAATCGCTTGTTCCTCTGGAGAAAGAGAGGTATCCATGAAATCCACGGAACACATTGGCAGAGAGACGGTCATCTTGCTTCATCTATGGCACGAAGTTCTCCTTTTTGAAGCAAACCTTTGCTGAAGTGTTGATAAATGGGGAGCAAAAGGGCCCTACATGGCCTTTGTTGCGAGCGAGCGATTGCATCTTGGTGCAGAAGCCGAAGTCTGGGCGGGCACTTGGATGGGGCAAAATGCTGTGCGTAAACTGCGCCGACCCCGAAAATGGCGCCACCCAGATCTCGACTTACGCCTTGGACACCGACGTATGATGAGTGAATCAAGACTCCTCATAAGGCTCAAGAGGCGAGGATTGAATGTTCCTGCTGTTTGGGACCTTGACCCACTATCAGGGCGAATGATTCTTGAACGAATGCCGGGATTACCTTTGATTGAGGTTCTACGAGATACTGAACTCCCTCAAGACTTCATCAACAAGACTTTACTCAACACGGGTGCTTTAATTCGCAGACTCCACCGAGAAGCCATCACCCACGGTGACCTTTCTACGAATAACATCCTCGTCGATGAAAATGCGAAAGTATCGCTCATAGATTTCGGCCTTGCTGTTATCGATTACGAAATTGAACGATTTGGTATTGACCTACACGTTATCGATGAAATCCTCGGTGCCTCACACCCAGACCATACAGGGGCTATCCAGGTGCTGTTAGAAGGATATGCTGCTGAAGAAGAGAGGCTTGGTGAAGCACCTGAACAATCTGGTGGTGCCGTTCCAACTGCTGAACAGGTATTGAAAAGGCTCGAGGAAGTACGTTCAAGAGTACGATACCATGGATGATTATTCCATGAGCAATCGTAATTCTTCAAGACTTCGAACCTCTGCAACATAGATTTGTTCGATTGCATCATACAAATCTTGGTCACCCACATCTTCAATGATAATCATGATTTCTGCATAAACTGCAGCCGCTTTGGTTTCGGTCTCCAGTGAGTGAACCAACATCTCGTCGTATTGAGTCGTGTGAATAATGGGATGTGAGTTGCGTTCAGTAACTGGAATCCCGCCAAGTTTGACGATGGCTTTTCGAACAATATCTGCATGCATTGTTGATTCAGTTGCTTCTTCAGTAAACATCGGTGAGAGTTGTAGGCGGTGAATACCACGTATATTTGCTGCATAATGTGCATACATGTTGGTAGCTCGCAATTCCCAGCCAAGGGCTTCGTTCAAAATTTTAATCAAATTATGTTCTGACATCGTTTCAACTCTTAGGGCAAACGAAATATTTTCGCTCGGTGTTCCTAATTTACTCCAACTAAGATGCCCTACATAAAGCCACTTATTCATGCAAAAATTGTTTCTCCAATCTTCCAACCTATCAAGGCTAACAGTGGGCTCAATGTCATGGTAAGAAGGATGTAAACCATGGCGCTACCCCCATCTCCGCCATCAAACATTTCAACGGTTTCCACAGAAAAAGTCGACATGGTGGTGAAGGCGCCAAGAACACCTGTACCCAACAGCAACGCTATATTTGTCGATACGAGATTCTGGGCTAAACCAATCGCTAATATTCCCAGAAGAAAGGAACCGATGAGATTGACTGAAAGAGTAGCATACGGGAAGGTATCTGAGGATATCCATTCACCAACTGCATATCTCAAGCCAGCACCAATTGCACCGCCGAGTGCGACAATCCCGAGTTGCTGTAACATACCTCTGGCTCAATATCTCGCCCTTTGAATGCTCGCCTGAAAAATGGGTGAGAGCATTGATTATATCCCGTTATATCAATAGGCAAAAACTGTAGCAGGTAGCATGACGCGCACAATTTGGTTCCTTACTGGTAATTCTGGAAAACTCAGAGAAGCCACACATCACCTTCTCCCACTTGGCTATGAAGTGCGCCAGTTAATCTTGAAAGAAGGAGAAATCATTGAACCCCAGGTGGATACTTTGGAGGAAGTGGCACAGTCAAAAATAGCTCAAGCCCTTCTCCACATCCCAGACGGTCAACAATCTCAAGACATGATCATGGTCGAAGATGCTGGTTTGTTTATCGATGCACTTAATGGATTTCCAGGCGTTTATTCATCCTATATACTGGATACGATTGGTTGCAATGGAATTGTACGATTGCTCGAGCATTTGCAAAGTGAAGATACCGTACAATGCGCTCAATTACGTTCTGCCCAATTTCAAGCAGTCGCAGCATTGTGGATGGATGGGCAAATTCTCTATGGGAACGGAACCTGTCCTGGATGGATTGCGCTTGAAAGCAGCGGAGAAGATGGTTTTGGATTTGATCCAGTATTCACTCCAAACGACCTGGATGCCTTCGGCGAACCACTGCCTCCGGGTACTTACGGCGAAAAAAGCGCGCATGGCAAAACCTTTGGCTCCATCTCAATAGAGGAAAAACAAGCCTACAGCCATCGAAGCAGAGCATTGAATGACTTACTGAGACAATTGCCATCAGCATGATAAGTTAAAACCAGTTGGGTGAGTTGAGGGCCATGGGATTCATACGTTCTGTAACCGGTATCAGTGCCCTCACAGTAGCCGGGTACTATCTTCTCAAAGCTGGAGAGTTAACCGATTCTGAGAAATGGATTAGTATTGCCATTGTTCTCGTATTTTCGTTAGCATGGATTATGATGGGTTCCAAAAAGCCGGCTGCTCGTATTCAAAAAACAATCGCAACAACTGAATCTCAAGAAACAGAGCAAGAAACCGAGCAGGAAAGCGAATTTGACATTCCAGAACCCGTAACCGAAGATGAGTTGGATGGAGCGACTCTCAAAGAGCGGAAAATTGCTAAGATACAAGCAGCTGAAGACGAAAAGGAAGCGCTCTTGTTAACTGCTTCACAAGAAATTGAAGAAACTGAAGAGACCATTGTAGAGGTTACTCTAGAAATGGAAGATGTTCATGTTGCAGATGAGTTTGTAGTCGAAGTGAGTCCAGAATCGGTCGAAAATGCAGATATTGAATCCTCGATTAGCGATCGAAGAATCAAACATGACCAAATCCGACAGAAAATCGAATTGCGGCGAAGAGGACAACTTGCAGATATTCGTGCTTCGACTGCTCGGATGTGGGAAGAACAGACAGCAGGCGAAGACCTCGTTTCATTGCTTCAAACTCCGGGACACGGACAATCGGTCTTGATCTCACCTGAGCATCCAGAATCCGGACATATTTACGGAGCGACTTTTATCCGAATTGACGAAACACAAATTCTCAAACTTCGAACTGCTCTCGATGATGGATTTGAAAAAGTGCAAGTCAAGAAAGAACCGGAATTGCCAGAACTTTTAGGACCTGATGGTAATCCACTCCCACCACTCATTGGATTAGATGGAGCACCGCTTTCTCTCCCTCCAATACCTCCAACAGCAAGTGATGCTTTGGCGAAGATGAAAGAAGAAATGAATGATTGACATTGAAAAACGTGTCAAGTTTAATCAACAGATGGCTTAAATTCCTTTTGTTCACATGAAAAAAAGTTTAGCGGAAGAATCTGCAACTGGAGAAAACAGTCGCAATCTCGCTCTTCTCGGACTCATTCTTGTCAGTATAGCTCCGAGTGTCTCCGTTCTCACTGGATTTGCTTTCAAAGTAGGATTGTTTGCAGTTTTCGTATTCATTTTCACAAAAGTATGGGTCTTCGGTTTACCTGCATTCTGGCACCTTCAAATCGAGAAAAAGGAATTCTCTTGGTCACCTGTTCAAAAGGGCGGGTGGGGGATGTCACTCATGCTTGGGATTGGAATGATGGCGGTGATATGGCTTGCTTATCTCATTCTCGGAGATCAAATGCTACAACCGGACGCTCTGAAAGCCATTCTTGACCCTGTTGGACTCACTACGCCTTGGAAACTTGCCGCAGCAATCGTATTCTGGGTTTTCATAAATTCTGTTCTGGAGGAATATGTCTTTCGATGGTTCATAACTTCAAAGATAGAACAATTGATTGGCGGAAAATGGCGTTCAGCACTTCTTTCATCAGCAGTTTTTACACTCCACCACAGCATAGCACTCGTGTTTTTCTTAGACCCATTTGGAGCAATTCTTTCATCGGTTGGTGTATTCATAGGAGGCACGGTATTTTCATGGCTATATCTGGAATACCGAAGCGTTTGGATTGCGTGGGTTGCTCACGCTTGTGCAGATGTAGCCATCTTCGCAATTGCATGGAATATCATTGTCGGATTTTAACACAAAAAATCCTATTTTGGGGCATTCCCTGCCGCTTTTTATATAGTGTCGAGCCCAAATATATATGTAGGCACAGACGTGTTACAACAGACATCTTTCTGCCCACATTTTCTAACGGTGACATCATGAATAAGTAATTCTCCAAAACGCATTTCTGATATGGTAAAGCTTCGGCAAAGCCATAAGAAAATTGGAGAAAATATTATGAAAACGAACCGTAACATTAAGCCGTTCCATAACGGCAAGAACCGACGCACTGGACGCTCAACTGGCGCCCGAAGAACCCAGAAGGCAGTTGCAACTGCGAACAACCCTCAAGCCGAAGAGATTCGCCAAGCTTGGGTTGCTGCAAAGATGAAGGCACGCGAAGAGAAAGAGGCTCGCCGTAAGGACGGGCCATGCTGCTCGACTGAAGCTGACAAGAAGGCAACCAACCTTCGCCTGCTTAAGATGCTACAAGCAACTGTTTGTGATCGCGTGTGGAACAATGAGCTCAGCCGCTGGGAAGGAATCATGCCTCGCCGCTTTGTCCGTGAGAATGCAGTTCACATGAGTCATTTTCGCGATTTTGCTCGCAAGCACGGGTACCGTAGCCGGTAAGTTAAAGCCGGCCTGAGCCACAATAATGTCCTCGAGGCCGTGCGCCTCGTCCAACTTTGAGCGAAAGCAAGTTTACTTGTGTTCCCACCGAGGTTTTTCTCTGTTCACGAAGGCGTGAACGCCAATTTCTTGGTCTTTAGAACCAAATAAAGAGGCGAAAACTTCTGCTTCGTAGGCGATGCCTTCGGTTAGACCGAGATCGAGTGAAGCACGAATTGTTTGTTTTCCAAAACGCAATGTGTAGGAGGATTTACTTCCTATAATTCGCGCCATGTTGAGAGTGTAATCAAGTAAATCTTCACTTTCGCATACGTGATTTACCAGACCAATGCGATGAGCTTCACTCGCGTCAATCATTTCACCAGTCATGATCATTTCCATTGTTTTACCATAGCCAATGAGGTGTGTCAAACGTTGAGTTGCACCATATCCTGGGATTAAGCCGAGGTTTACTTCAGGAGTACCGAATCTGGAACGTTCACTCGCAATACGCAAGTCGCATGAACATGCAATTTCACAACCTCCACCGAGAGCAAAACCATCAACCATCGCAATCGTTGGTTTGCTTAAATCCCATAGTGCTTCGACAGCATTGTCGGTAAACTTTAATCGAATCGCATCACTCTGCATTCCGACGAATTCTGTGATGTCAGCACCTGCGACAAATGCATTCGGTTTCGCTCTTTTTCCTTCGGGAGGTTCATTTGGCTGAGCACCTGTAAGAACAACAACCCGAATGGATTCCGTGGCCTCTGCCCAAGTGACCATTTCTTTCAAACTGGACATCACTTCTGCATTGAGTGAATTGAGTTTATCCGGCCTCTGAATGGTAACCAGCGCTATTGAACCTAAATCATCGTCTTCATCTACGGGAATTTCTTCGATTGAAAGTACATCTGTTTGCGGTGCGTCCATGAACCTCCCAAATGGTCGAAGTTCATCATTTCACCGACTGGGCCCTCATGCGAATTCATCATGCCCAAACCAAGAACTCAAAGACCACGACACTCTCGTAGGACTATGGTTGAATCAGTCGCTCCGCTGGTCAAGGCAGAAGACATGGCCAAAAAATATGGTGATTTCATTGCATTGCACCCTCTCAATGTTGAGGTTCACGCAGGAGAGTTCTTCGGAGTGTTTGGCCCGAATGGGGCTGGGAAATCTACATTCATCAAACTCCTTACCGGACAACTTCGACCGAGTAAAGGCCAAATCGAAGTTTTGGGAATCGATGCGGTCAAGAATCCGCAAAAAGTCAAAGCAAACATAGGAATCGTTCCTGAATCTGAATCACCACCTTCTTTTCTCACGCCGTATGAATTTCTTGAATTCGTGGCAAAATTACGTACTGTTGAGGGCATCCACGAACAAGTAGAGCATTGGATTGAGTGGTTTGGGTTAGAAGAAAAAAGAGACACAATGTGTAAGGATTTGTCAAAAGGACAGCGGCAAAAAGTTATGCTTGCGGCTGCTTTCATTCACAAACCAAAATTACTCTTTCTCGATGAACCGTTCGCCAATCTTGATCCGATTTATCAACGCAAATGCAGACAATGGCTTCTTGAGCATGTCAAAAACGGCGGAACGATTTTCCTCTGTTCCCACGTCCTTGAAATGGCAGAGCGAATGTGCAACAGGATGGCGATTATTAACAACGGGAAAGTGCTCGCAGCAGGAACTGTCAAAGGGCTCAAACAAGCAGACGAAGAGACGCTGGAAGACGTCTTCATTCGGTTGGTAGGTCGCTCAATTGAGGATGTCGAACGCCTTTCGGATGAAGGCGTGAAAAACGAGGATGTCGAGGAGGAGTGAATATGCCCGGTGTGAGCGTTGTATCTCGTGACTGGAATGAAGTCACAGAAAGTCATTCAACCTCTTCTCACCCGATGGGAACAAGCGCTCATGACCAACACCTGCACGAGCCATTACGTGGCTGGCATGCCTTTTCTGCAACGTTTCGAGTCATGTTCAAGGAAGAAGGAAGAAAGAGTCTGGAGTTTGCCAAGAAACGCCAGATGGTACTTTTTCCATTACTCCTTACTTTGGTGACTGCAATCACGACGATTGGACTGCAATTTCTTGTTGGAGATTCTTCTGCTCAGGTTTCTGACCTCGAATCCAAAACCTTCACTTGGCAAGAACTGCGCTTTGCACTTCACCTGCCCTTACTGATGTTCAGTCTCGGAATGGGCACGTTTGCTTTCATGGGACATGATGCAATTGTTCACAGGGCAGGTACCAAAAATTACCTTTTGGCTGCTCCTGCTCTGCAACCATTACCGAACTCTGTAGCACATTTTGCTTACTTTGTCAAAGATCTTTGTT
>CABYOM010000046.1 GCA_902520595.1 uncultured Candidatus Poseidoniales archaeon
GGTCAACGGTTGTATCAACCCACCAACCGACTTCTTCCGAAGATTCCTGAGCAATAGATACAGGGGCAGCCATTGCCAGAGTTGGGAATACCATGATTCCTAAACAGAGTAAAGTAATTGCTTTTCGAGATGCAAACATATTTTCACCATATCACCCCAAAAGCCTTCGACTTTTGAACCCATTGAAATAAAGTGCAGGGTGATTGGTACAACGGCAGAATTGATTTTATAATGTTTCATTCAAAAATAACGGGTCAATTATTAAGTCCTCTTTGACGATGGACGGCATGATAATTATGCCTGCGCCAAGACGAAACGCCCCTCGTAGAACCCAGCCATTAAGCCAAGGGTCAGGGGTGAAAACCGACCCTCCAGCACCTTCAGATTCGATTTTTACTCAGACTACTCCGGTTGATCAACCAATGCTCGTCAACCTTCCAGGTGCTGTATTGAAAGAATCAGATCGTGCATTATTGAAATTTTCTCAACTTATACTGATGTGCATTGCTCTAACAGCAATTTGGGGAGGGTTATTCTCCATCGCATTTGCTGAAGGCGCTACAAATGATGATTTCTTTGTCATCTTCGTTGGAGGTGTTGCATCAGCGGCGATTATTTTGGCATGGATTGACCTTCAAAGTAAAAAAAATGGTCACGTGTTGTATGAAGTTCAAGATTACATGCTCGGAATGGGTTTCTTCTTTGCCATGATTGGAGTCATTTGGGGTTCACGATGGATTATTGGCATTGCAACTGGAGAAGGTTGGACTGAAATTTTTGGTACAGCGGCTGAATATGATTCAGGAGTTTTGATTGACTCGGCTACAGGTGAATCAGTCGAATGGCATCCAAATGCAAAAGCAATCTATGTTCAAACTGCAGCAATTTTGGCCTTGGTTTTCGGGCAACATTTCCTGCTCAAACGTTACAGTGGAACGACCGGCTTTGGACGTGCAGTCGCCGCTTATGGCCCGATAGTTGTGCTTGTAGGAGCCGGAATGGGCCCGTGGATGAAATGGACAGAAAATATCATTTCCTACGAAATGGGTATTAGTCTAATCCTTCTGAGTTTCGCTGCAATGGAGATGGCCCTTCGCTCAAATAAAGCACTTAACTTTGTAGTTGTAGCTGTTGTTTCGGGTCTTACTCCAGTTCTCTTCGAAGTGTTCAATACCGGTGCCGATGCCGATGGGGCTGGAGGAGCATTATCCCTGCTCGTCTTCATCATTGCCATTCAAGCCTTTTACGCATCCAAGCAAGAACTTCGTTCGGAATTAATCCAAAAAGCATCGATTGTCTTGGTTGGTGAAGTTGTTCTGGCCATGTATATTGCTCGAATTGAAGGGCTCAACCTTCACCTCGGCCCAATCAAATCCACGGAATTGGGAATCGAAAATATCTTCGGTCTAAGTGTCGCTCTTTGGGTTGCCGTCTTGATTTTCTACTTCCCTGCAGTTCAACAACGTCGAGTTCCATGGATGCCTATTGGGTTAGCCGCCGCTCTTGTCATGCTGCCTAACGATGGAAGTGTTGTGCCTTGGATAATTACGCTGTTAATGGTCCCTTACATGCTCTTCATAGCTAAAGCAACCCGGAAATGGGTTGCAGATTACACGTTTAGTGCTCTCGCAATGTCTTATTTCTTCACGGATATTTTTGCTTATGGGAACGAAATTCCGCTCTCGGAAACATTTGGAATGAACTACATGCATGTGGTAATTCCGATTTCATTGTTTGCAATCTCAGAGTTTGCTCGCCAAAAAGACAAAATCTCACCATGGACGCATTTAGTGATGCTCGCATCAATTGTTTTTTCACGAGCAATTCTCCAAGCAGAAGATTGGTTTATGCCATGGATTTTCATCGCTTACATGCTTTACCTTGCTCGTAATTCGTTTAACAACATGACAGTTGATAGCCCGTTAACAGATAGAAGACAGGCTACAATGGTTGTCTTTATTGCAACGGCATCTATGATTATTCTGAGCGTTTTCGATCGATTAGAAGTGCCTGCTTTCATGGAAAAAGTTCCTCTTCCTGAGCATTTTAACTACCAAATATTCATTCTTGGCGCTGTGAGTTATATTGTCATGTATCCCGTTCGACGATTGGAACTGGACCTTGGAATTCTCTTTAATTGGGCGAAGTGGGTGACCGTTAGCAATGCTCCAGTCTATGATCCAGAAACAAATTCTTGGATAAATAATCAATCAACTGAAATCAGTGACGAATGGTTTGAGAAAAACAGCTGGAGTCAATTGACTCGACTTTCACTGATTATTCCATTCTTCATGATGAGTTTCAGTATTATCTCAATGGTCGACCCCTGGTCTAATGAATTTGATTTCGATGGAACAAGATCTCTCATAGAAGGACCCTGGACTCTGCTCCTACTCCTACCCATAAGCGGATTGGTTCTTGAAATTAAACAAATGAAAGTAATTTCATCTGTTGTTCGTTCCGCTGGCGTTTGGGTGTTGTTTACAATCGCTCTTCCAATCAGTTTCAGTTTATCGGTAGTAAGGGGCACAATGCAAACGCATGATGATTATTTAGACGTGAATTTCGTCCCCGTTCCAATTCTTTTAGACCTCATTCTTTTGGGCGCTCCATTATACGTGAACTCATTGATTACCAAACGCGGAATTGATACTGATGCGCTCTCTCCAAATGCAGACGCATGGGCAATGTTGGGTCTTGTGGGTCTTGCTTGCTTGGACAATTCGGGAGGATTGCTGCTTATCTCTATGCTTTCTCTGGTCACCGTGCGATGTGTCAAACACCGCCACGTTTGGCCACTCATGCTTTCTCCATTGACTTTATTCATTGTCAACTCACACTGGCTTGAATCAGCCGGAATCGGAAGAGTTCTTATCGAAAAATACAACCCGAATTATGATTTTGCTGATTGGGGATTCTTGACGCTTTCACAGTTGGGAGGCATTCTCATAACCTTACAAATGACATACGTTCTCTTTATGGATAATATGTATGTTAAAAAGAGCAACAACCGACGTGAACCCTTGCCATGGTTTGGAATATGGGGTTGGGCATTGGTTGGAATAATTGCTGCAACGAGCACTGTTGGTTGGATTCCTGCAATCATGAGCGCATATCTAATTTTCAATGCATGGAACACTGGAAGGCTGGAGTCAATCGTCATCCTTCACATCTTATTAGTATTCAGCCTCATGTTTGGAATGGGCTTTGAAGAGATCTTTGCGGATGACGTCTGGCTACAACATTCCTTTTCCTGGAGTTCTTTAATCACGGCATTTTCGGCATCAACACTCATGTTCATGCATGGAAAAGGCCTGTTGTTCAAAAACACGCCCGAAGGAGATGATTTGATTGTTTCTTTAGAGAAAAGAAAGGAGATTGTCGATACCCTCTACATCACCACTTATTCCTTCTTTATTCTCAGTTTTGAGGCTTTAATTGGACTCGGCACGATTACTGGTGCTGTTTTACTCACGAGAGATATTATCTACAAAGGATATTTCAATGCTCTATTATTCGTTCCTGCGATTCATACTGTTGCATTAGCCAATCTCATTGTGCAAACAGGAATAGACGATCAATTAGAAATTGGAATACCAATTGGCCTTTTCTTAGCTGTTGAGGGACTGGTAATTTCTTGGTTTGCACTTCAAAATGATCGAGTGTATGATGTAGAATTCTTTGAATGGGAAAGTGATGAATCATTCCTTGATTTCATTGACCGACTTGGAATGGTTGGCATACTTAGCGCAATTGTGGGCGTTTTCTTCGTACTTGGCGGCGGAATTGGGGAATGGAATATGGCATGGGTACTCACAACCGTGATTCTCATCGCAGTCGGAATACAAGGCTATTCCCCTGAATACGAAGCGAGATGGCGACGTATTTTTGGAGGATACGGTTCAATCTTATCGTTTTCTGTCTTTGCTTTCCAAATGGATCAAAATGAAACTTTGCAAGCACTTTACTTCGTAGGAGTAGGGTTAATTGCATTAGGTTGGGGCTTCCTCACCATGCAAAAATTGGATGATAGTGAAGGTATTTATGAAGAACAACTAGAACAAGTGGAAGGACCTCAACATACTACGGAAAAAACTGCTTTCAACCCGAAAGCAATAATTGAGATGGATATTCCAGAACCTGTGCTTGAAGAAGAACCTGAAGTTGAAGTTGAATTAATTGTTGAAGTTGAAGAAGAACCTGAAGATGAAGTTGAAGAAGAACCTGAAGATGAAGTTGAAGAAGAACCTGAAGTTGAAGTTGAAGAAGAGCCTGAAGATGAACCTCAAAAGAGTGTAGAAAAAGTACAACCATTGTTAGAGAAGGAAATTGAAGAGGCAATTACTGAAGAAGAAGCTGAAGTTATTGAGCAGAATACACTACCCCCTCTCCCAGAGACAATCACGACGTCTCATGGTTTCGAGATTCGACTTCCTACAGGTAAATTGGAAGCGATTATGAAATCAATTGAGAATACACCACATGAAGGATACAAACCAATTGTCGGACTCAATCAAAACGGACAAATCGTCATCGATTGGGTCAGTGTCTGATTCAAACAAGACGTCGCTCAACACCTTGCGAACCGGTAACAAAAAGTTCGTGGGCATTTATAGGAGTCGAAGGGTAAGCGTTCCAATAAGCCTCCCTCATGTCTTGATTGGCATTCATGCAAGCCACGACATCGCCGGGCCTTTGAGAGAGTTCTGAGGATTGATTAAGATGTGCAATCATTGGCTCGATATTTGAAAGATTGACCAAACCCCAGCCCGTTTGCGTGCAGGGTGCGACAGGTGATATTGGCATGGTCCCGGAGGTTGGGTCCCAATCAAAATCGGGATACCAAGCGGAGAGGTTGAGGGCTTCACGAACATCAGCATTTGAAATGAGGTATGGATTACCTTCACTGTCGGTACCGTTCACTAACATACCTTGACGTTGTTCTGGCGATGCTCCTGAACCATCATCATTGAATTCAAAACGCAATGATTGCAAAACATAGGAAAGAATTCCTGCAGTCCGAGGAGTTGCAAAGGAAGTCCCCGAGGTTTCATGATATCCATCAATGTCGTCATGGTTTGGCAAATATTGTGTCCAGTCAGCAGAGATGTCGGGATAAGAACCTGACATGATTTCTTTTTGGTCATCACCTTCTTCAGCATACCCCGCTATTCCAATCGACCACGGAGGACCTGCTGTTGAATCTTGAATTGCTGGCGATGGGCTGTTATCTGCTGCACCCGTATGCATTTTTCCTTGCTCAACTACCGCTATTTCAGTGCCTCGTTCAATACCAGAAACGGGAACAGAACCGGGTGCTCCAAAAGAAGTTGAAATCACATCGACAAGCGGTTGATTCGCAGCAGCAATCACCGCTTCAGTGCTAAAACCTTCAACAAAGAAAATCACTGCATCGGGATTCGCATTGAGAACAGCACCCGTAACCGCTGAACCATGACCGTCACTCGGATCATCTAAAATCAGAATATCACTGTTACCGTCGGGTGAATGTCCAATAATTTTCGTCCCAGGGAAAGCGACGATATCACTGGCATTTAACGTGTCCCAACAAGTAGCACGATCCGCTTCATAACGCTCTTGCCAAGAACCATTGAATGTCAATTCACAGACTTTATTGACGCCAAGTTCATCTAAAAGCCAAGAAGGGTAAGTCTCATTTGTTCGGAAATGATCGTGATAGACATTGATACCAGTGTCAACTGGAGCAACGACTGAAAAGGCGCGCCAATCGTCACTTTCACCAGTTACTTCGGAGACCATCATCGGTGCAGAATCGCCAGATAAGGAGAGTGCAAAAAAGGAAAAAATGAGCAAGAAAGTGAGTGCCCCCACTGCAATGAGGTTTTTCGGGTTCATCTGAGAAGCACCGTCAAAAGGGTCTTCCGAAAGCGTAGGACCCGCTTCATCCGCCATGGACTCCCCTCCAATGAGAACTTCATAACCCTACGCCCAATTCAAAAACCTCCACCTGTTGGCGAAATCATGGCTGGAGAGAATGAACGCTTGGTATGGATTGACCTTGAAATGACGGGCCTTGATATCGAGAAAGAGTCGATCATTGAAATTGCTACCGTCATCACTGATGGAGAACTCAATATTCTGGCAACTGGCCCAAACCTCGCAGTTAAGGTTTCAGAAGAACTGCTGGCAGGGATGGATGAATGGAACACAAGTCACCATACCAGCAGCGGGTTAGTAGAAAGGGTTCGTCATGAAGGTGTTTCATGCCAAGAAGCAGAATCAGAAACACTCTCTTTTCTCAAGAAATGGGTTCCGAAAGGCACAGCTCCTCTGTGCGGAAACAGTGTTTGGAATGATAAGAAGTTCATGGAAAAAGAAATGCCTCTGCTCGTCGAACACCTCCATTATCGGATGATTGATGTCTCCACAATCAAAGAGTTGGCACGAAGATGGTACCCTGAATCAGGACGCTATGAGAAGAAGGGAGCACATTTAGCACTGGATGATATTCTCGAGTCAATCGAAGAGTTGCGCTACTTTAGAGAACGGATATTCGTTCAAAAGTGAATCAAACGCGCCATGTAGGTGCATTTGCATCTGCCCCTTTGAATGCGGCCATAATTTGAGCAACAACTGCTACTGCTATCTCTTCAGGAGATTCAGCACCGATATTCAAACCGATTGGGCATATCACTGCATCCAGTATTGATTGATCGATACCTTCTTGTCGACAAACTTTTTCAAAAGCTCGCCATTTTGAACGACTGCCTATGACCCCAATTCGAGGACCTTGAATGCCATCTGGAGTGGCATTCGCATCACTAAATATGGTGAGAAGCATACGAAGACGCTCTTCGTCCTCCGCCCAGTCATGGCCGAGAAGTAAAACATCGGAAAAACGCCCAAGACTGTCAAGTGTCTGGTCTTCAAAGAAAACCTTGACCGATTCAGATGAACGCTGTTCAGCGTTTGGATACATCTCTTCACTGGAATATTCATTTCGAGTATCATGGACTGAATAGTGCCATCCTAAAGCATCCAACGAACCTGCAATTGCTTGGCCGCAATGACCGCCGCCCATTAACAAAACATGTGGCATTGGAATAATCACCTCAATTGCTAACGACACTTGGCCGCCGCAGAGAGAATCAAGCGGCGTCACTTCATAGCCCTTCGCACTTTTATTCAAACCGTATGTGAGCACTTCTCCGAATGCTTGGTGATGATTTGAAAGATGTTCACGGCAACGCTGGAGTACTTTCATCTCTAATCCAGCACCCCCAACGGTTCCAACCCATTGACCATCAGCAGACATAGCCAAACGTGCACCTACTTTACCGGGTACACTGCCGGCAGTTTCTACAACACTCGCTAGAACAACTCGGTGACCATCTGCAAGACACGAAAGAGTCCAAGCCATCACCTTCGCAGTCATGTTGGACGCTAGAGGGGGTGACACATACGCTTTGCCCTTGAGGCTCTAGCCGATTTCAAGTAAAGTTGATTCATACTTCTCAAGGAGGACTAAATCTTCAGGTAGGTCGATATTTAATCCAAGAAGAGGGGCATTGACAACCACTTCCTCGAAAGCGACCAAATCTCGTAAAGGTATCTCTGGTTGTGCTCGAAGAATGGACATGATGGCCTGCTCATCCAAAATGAGTGGATGGCCTCTGCGACCGTTTGATGCGAGAGTGGAACTTCGTTGGGATAAAAGAAGAGAGGCCACATCAGAAACAGACCACCCTGGTCGATCTACTGGGGCGATTAAAACACGTTTAGGCATTCGACCCTTGTCACCAGCAAGTGACATAAGACCGCATTGAATACTCCCTGTCCTCCCCAGTTCAGGAGTGGCGTTAACGAGGACCGTCGATCCGACTGCAGATTGCATAACTGCGACAGACAGTTCGCTTCGTGTGATAATAAGAATAGGAGAGCAACCGGCTTTGACTAATTTTTCATATGCGAGTCCGACTAAGGTCGTATCTCCAATGGGGACCAATGATTTCGGCTGCCCTAGGCGCCGACTGGCACCAGCGGCTAGAATCACAGCGGGGCATGGTTTGGCCATAGTCACAACTCATGGTCGGGGGTTTTGTTCTTTACTCTTGATATACACTCGATTTTTTCGGAGGTCATGTCAAAAGAAAATTACCGAATGTCTGAACCAGAACTTCGTTCAATAGAGATGTTGCAATCTGTAGCAAGAGAGACACCAACAATCGAAATTGTCATCATGACCCATGAATCAATCAAAGTTCGACTACGAGGGGAGTCAATGCGCTGGTATAGCATTGAATCAAATTTCCAAGGCATGAACGGTAATTCTACTCGTTCTCAACCCGAATGGTCAATCGCAGTTAAGGCTGGGCGGTGGCAAAATGATGTGATTCATGAAAACGAATATTCGGTTAACCTCTGCTTACATTCCAAAAACCAAAACCTACCAATTGGAGACCGAATCGTATCACTGGTATTAGCGCTCTTTAACGATATCAAAACGGCATTAAAAATTCCAATGCTTGCACAATTCATTGTCTGTCACCGTCAAATGCTCAAAGATATTGTCATCTTTCAAGACACCATGATTGTCACGCATGATATGGTTGAGGACGAATGGGATTATCCCGAGGAATGGGATGAAGAGGATATGAGTCATGAAGAACATGAAATGCATGAGTCAATCGATGAAATGTACGATCTACAACAAGCCTGGGAAGAGGAAATGCACGAGCTTGAACAAGCGCAACGTCAACAGGAAGAAGCTGAAGAAAAAAAGCAAGAGAAGGAACAAGAATTGATCGATTTCTGGGAACTGATGGCTGATAAGTTACTCGATAAATAATCACAGGTCTTTGGTGATCTCACGGCCAATAATCATCTTTTGAACCTGTGAAGACCCTTCGTATATTTGCATGACCTTCGCGGCTCTCATCAATCGAGCAACGGGGTATTCTTCTGAGTATCCATATCCGCCATAGACTTGAACAGCATCAGTAGCAACTTCCATCGCGGTATCTGCAGCAAACCGCTTAGCGTGTGCAGCAGATTCAGTATTTTTGACGCCAGCATCCGAATCAGCGGCAGATTTCCATGTCAACATTCTCGAGGCTTCGATTTTAGTCTTCATATCTGCTAAGAGGAATTGAATTGCTTGATGCCGATGAAGAGGTTTTCCGAATGTTTCTCTTTCCCCTGAATACTGCAACGCATGCTCATAGGCAGCACGAGCAAGTCCAGTTGCATGAGCAGCAATGTTTGGACGACTCACATCGAAGGCCTTCATAGCATTCATCCATCCACCGGATTCAGAACCTCCAATCAATTGATCTGCAGGAACACGAACATCATCAAACTGAATTGAGCGAGTGTCGGAGCATCTCTGACCCATGTTGGTTTCTTTCTTACCTAGC
>CABYOM010000047.1 GCA_902520595.1 uncultured Candidatus Poseidoniales archaeon
TTTTAGCAGTAACTCCACCAATAGGCAAGACTTCACCCCGAACGGAAAGAGAACCCGTCATCGCCAAATCTTGACGGATAGGTATGTTTTCAAGAGCCGAAATAATAGCAGTAGCGATAGTAATCGATGCCGAATCACCATCAACACCGTGAGTATCTACGAACTGAATGTGGATGTCGTAGTCTGAAATATCCTTTCCAGTTAATTTCTTAATGACTGCGCTCACATTAGTTACACTCTCTTTGGCGAGGTCTGAAAGTCCACCAGTTGCGTGAATTTTCCCTCCACCACCTTGCGAAGGAGTAACAAGAGCCTCGACGGGTAACATGATTCCACTGAAATCAGAAAGACCCGAATTTGCTCCAAGTACAGCAAGACCGTTGACCCGTCCAACACGCTCGCCCGAATTGACAATCATTGCGTAGTCTTGACGGCGTTCAATCATGCGGTCAGCAACTTGCTGTTCGAGAGGCTTAGCGATGTTTCGAGCGCCGAGCACGTGTGCTGCTGTAGCTAACTCTGCACCTTCTTCCATAGCCAAATCTCCAGCGATACGAACTAAACCACCGAGTTCTCTCAATCGAAGTGAAAGTTTGCCACGGCGACCTGCACGGCGTTGGGCCTCTCGCAGGATAATGGCGACAGCAGATTTGTCAAAATGGGGGATCTCTCGAGAGGTGCCGATATCACGTCGAACTTCTTGTGCAATGAATCGAATCAGGCGGCGGCGGTTACGGGCTGTATCCGGCATTTCCGAATTCACATACACTTCATATCCATAGCCTCGAATACGACTTCGAAGAGCAGGATGCATTCCTTGAATAGCGTCGAGATTACCTGCTGCAATGAGAATGAAGTCACAAGGAACTGGTTCCGTCTTGGTAAGTGCTCCTGAAGAGCGCTCGGATCGACCAGAGATAGGGAATGCTCGCTCCTGCATGGCTGTGAGCAAGGCTTGTTGTTCTTCTAATCTCAACAAGTTGACTTCATCAATGTAGAGCACACCTTTGTGCGCACGATGAATCGCACCAGGTTCGACCCTGTCGTGCGCTGGTGTTTCCATTCCGCCGGATTGGAATGGGTCGTGGCGAACATCGCCAAGCAGCGAACCAGAGAGCGTAGCAGTAGCATCAACAAAAGGAGGCATGTCTTTACTTTCGTGCTTCACCAATACTTTCGGGATACGGCTGTCGTCACCAGAGCCTAAACGGCCACGAATGAACATGTATCCAAACATCAAGATGAAACCACCAAACAGCAGCGTCAAAATATCACCGCTTTGAAGCGTTGCAATTACTAGAAGGAAACCTACAGCCGCAAATGCGATCAGAAGCATCTTTTGAGAGCGTTCTCGCTGAGTACGAAGGGATTCCTTCTGAAGTTTGACGATGCGGTCTCCGCGACCTGCAGGGACAGAACGAACTCTCGGTTCGTTCTCGTCATCTTCATTCGGATAAACAAGAAGGTCTTCAAGTGAGTCTTTCGGAAGTAAGTCGGTCATCGAGCGCGCTAGCATCGATTTACCAGTTCCCGGATCACCAATCATGAGCATGTGACGGCGTTGCTCAGCAGCTTTTTTGATGACAACAGAACCCGCTTCTTGTCCGATAACTTGGTCAACTAGACGGTTTGGAATCGGAACATCTTCGGTGGAGGTGAAATCGACGCTCTGGATCCACTCGTCAATACTGTCAGCAACGATATCATCTGAGTCAGGACCAGGCTCGGGTGCCCAAACGGTTACTTCTTCGACTGCGTCGAATACGTCCTCTGTAAGAGGTGTTTCAAGCTCGTCGCTAGACAAGTCGTTGGTAGTATCCGTGTCGCTCATAATGTAACCCTCGCGTCGCTCCCCTTTATGAGTTTACAATCCGACCATGTATGAACATGTGTAATTCTCACAGTTGGGATTAAAGTGTTCCATCGAGATATTGTTGTCCATAATATGCCCACTGCTCTGCAGTCCATCCAGCTGGAAGGCCACCTGGAGGCAACGGTGGTCCTGCGAATTGTTGCACTGGAGCAACAGCCGCAGGTTGAGGGGCAGGAGCAACAGCCGCAGGTTGTTGCACAGGAGCAATAGCTACAGGTTGCTGGAAGAGATTTTGGGCTCCACCATACATTGAGTTTGCGACTGCATCATGAGCTGGAACACTGTTAGGATTCCATCCAGTATCATTCCAAGAATCGATTTTCACAGCGTCTTTTCCACTTCGACGAGTGAACATCAAAGTTAGCAATATACCAAGAATTACGACGCCAGCAATTATGCCAATCAAGGTCATGTTGATTTCACTGGATTCGGATGCTGCTTCTGAACCTGATTGGGCATCGCTGATGCACGAAGCACGTGGGTCATCACATGCAAGATCAAGTTCAGTCTCTACTTCAGACAGTTTTGCTTCCAGAAGAGTCGTGTCACCTTGAGCAGTTTCGATCTGTAATTCCAGTTCTGCCTTTTCGTCGACTAGATCTGCGAGGAAGTCGGTAAACATCTCATCGCTCATATCGACAATCGCAGGCAGGCTTTCTGTAATATTCCACTTCACTGTAGACATGGTTTTGAATTCAGAGTTACCATCATTTGCAAGTATCGACAATTCATAATAGTCTCTGTATTGAGAACCGTCAGGACGAGCGAGGCCGTTTCCTAACACTGATGGAACAATCAATTCTTTACTCCACCCGGTATTCGATTGTGATACATCCAAATCATACTGCATGAGACCATCACAGGTTCCAGTAAGTGAGCTGCATATATTCCATGTTACTGAAATGTAAGTAAATGTTGGTGAAGCAGACGTGAGAATCATTGTAACGGTCGGTGTTTGACCAATGTAGGTATCCTGAAGGGAGACATACATGTATCCTGTTCCGTCATCGTTTTGAGAAAGAAGGAATGGGTAAGCGTCAAAAACATCTACCTGCATCACGTAGGTATCGGATAGTTTACCGTCTTCAACAGTGATAGAAACCGTTTGCATTCCGATATCTTCGAACGAAAGTGTGAGGCTCCCGTCTAATGCACTGTATCGTGCTGCACCTGGTTCGGAAGATGAAACTCGAACATAGGTAAGAGTAGAATCATCTACATCGACAATTCGGCTATCAAGGTCAATAACCATCTGCGTATTTCGCTTCAGACTAATTGATTCTAGGTCGTCGAAAGGAATGATTCGAGGTGCATCATTAATCGGGTCGATGTTGATTGTGAGTGTTGCATCAGAACTCTTGACGCCATCACTTGCTCGTAGGGTCAAGATGGTTTGACCATTCACATCATCGTCAACGGTCTCAAAGCCAATGGTGTTTCCGATTAATGTAGCTGTGATTGCATCTTCATTCGAATTACTGATTAATTCAATTGTAAGTGTGTCAACCGAAACCGGTTCGCCGTTGTCGTTTGTATCTGAAAGATACGGTAGGAGTGCAAGAACACCAGAACCGCCTTCAGTGACGGATTGGGATGGTAGACCATTCCATCGTGGTTGACCATTTTCGGTCACTCTGAATAACAGCGTTCCGTAAGGAAGTTGACCTTGCTGAGAATAGTCTCCACCGTCATCAATGCTAATCTCAATACCTTTTTCTCCAAGAGGGCATCCATTCATTTCGCTCCATTTGAAGTTCACTTCGATTTCTCTCGATTCGGAATGCCATGCGATAAAAGACTCATCGTTTGAGGTAATGATGAGGTCTTCGAGCGGTGTTTCTGGATCAACGATGTGGCCGTCCATGGAAACTCTGGTCGGTGTATCGCACATGACCGATGGAATAGGGTCGGTGATGACTTCTGGAGCACCGTTTTCAAGTTCGAAACCTGAAGTTCCAGAGATTATTTTCCACTCGCCAGTTTGGCCTCGGGAGTCAATCGCTTGAGTCCGGACATCATACCAACCAGCGGACATAGCAGCCGTTGGAGTAATGACGTATTCACGGCCCTCATTGGTGGTCGTAGCATACACCACATTTTCCCCACCGGATACAACAGAACTGAACCATTGATTTTGACCTGTTGGAGATACTTCTACATTGAAAGTGATAGTGCTTGCATCATCGACAAAATCTGAGTTACCCGGAACGTTATCGGCCTTGGCGAGAATAATGGCGTGAGAACCACGATCAATTGTTTGTTCACCAGTGACTTGAGGTGCCTTAGTAATCGGAGGACGGTCTTGGTTAATTTCTACCAAGTTAACGTTGTTTCCGCTGTTACCATCGGCGACTAGATTCGTAAGTCGAGCACCGAATTTTGTTTTGAGTTCACTCGAAATCACTGAGGTGTCGAAACTGATTTGTGCTGTTTGAGATGAAGCAGCGTTCAAATTGTTCAAAGCAGTTGTTCCAATCGAGACTTCATTGACGCCTTCTTTGTAGAAGAACTCGATAGTACCACCATCGGAGTAATCAAGATCTCCGACATTGTTGATTGTGGTCTCCAAGTCGACGGTGTCGCCAATGACGAATGCGCCGTTCGATGCAGCAGGGTTTGTCAGGGACACCGTTGAAACGCTGAGGTCAAGTTTAGGTGCCATGTTGGAATCGGATGCAACATAGACATCGTTCCAAGTCGTATGAGGACCGCCCATAATAGCGCCAACTGAAACGAAATTATCCGCCGCTGAGGTTGAACCTACAGAGCGAACAGTGCTTACGGGCTTTGTCCAAGTCTTTGTCACCGGGTTGTTTGGTGTAAGCGTAAAGGATTCAAGACCATTTCCAGCAGAGTTGAGAAGCCAACCTCGAATCACATTGTGCGGGTGAGTTGTTCCGTCATCATAGGTGTCAGGACCCTTATTTTCAACGATAACTGCAAGAAGATAGACCGTCTTACTGGACGCACTGCCGAAGTATTGGAGTTCGTAGGTTATTTCCATATTCGCTCCATTCTGAACTTGGGTGACTGAGAGTGAGTAATCGTTCACATCTTTCATATCTCCACCGTTTGAAAATTCAGTATCATAGGCAGTTGTTCCAGTAGAAGCGCCGAGTTTGTGATATGAGGTGCCTGCACGAGCATCTCCGAAGTTAGCCGCTGGTATACTTCCGGTCCCGTCACGCATGTGACTCAAACGATTGAGTGGGTCTGGAACGCCTTGACCGTTTGCTTCAAAATAAGAAATGTAGACAAAATCATCGGGGAAGCTCGTTTTGAGAGCGTTCATCGATGGAGAACCACCGTTTTGACAGGGTGGACACCAGTCAGCACCGTAATATTCAGCCCAAACACTGTGGCCTGGTGCGGTTGCTGCATAGGAAGGAGTATTCACTTCCTCAAGGGTTTGTTCATCTGATTCTGGTTGGAATGGACCCACAAATGCGGTCATTGTGCTGCCAATAAACAGAATCGTAATCGAGAGGGCTAGAAGTCGTGCGGACATCTTCATGTGTGGTGCTTCTCTTAGACAGTATATGAAACCCTCGTTTTCAAGTGAAAAAACGGTAATTTTGCAAATTAATTTGTGGGGAGAAAAATAAGAATTTATTCAACGGTAAAGTTTAGACCAAACAGAACCTCGCCGAAGCATGAACCAAGCGCAGTGGGGTGTTTTTGTCGAAGCGGAGGGGAAAGTCCACGTTATCGAACTCATTTCAGGTGTGCGAAAAATCAAAGGTTTAGGCGTTTTAGATGCTCTTGAAACCCTTTCAGGAATAGATTTCGGCGGTGAAGTTTTAGTCGGACAGAAAGTATTGACACGAGTTCCCTTGAGGCTACCAGAAATGAGTAAAGGTATGCTCCGACGTGCTCAAACAATCAGTGCTAAGGATGCAGGATTCATCACCTCTCGAATGGGAATTGGGCCAAATGATCGTATTCTTGAAGCGGGGATTGGAAGCGGTGGACTTTCGATGTATCTTGCCCGGATTTTAGGCAATTCAGGGATTCATGTCACGGTTGAACCTCGCAGTGAACACGCTGATGTGGCTCTTGAAAACATGCGTCGTGCGAAGGAAAGTTGGAGTGAATTTCCAAACCACCACCATATCGAAGGTGCTGTGGAAGATGTCGTAGAGCAGATACGTAATTTCAGCGAAAAATTCGATGGAATCATCCTCGATTTACCGGAACACCCCAGCGCAATAAACGCAGTTTCACCCCTTCTTAGCGTAGGTGGACGCCTGGTTTGTTATTGCCCTGTGACAAGTCAACTTGAAGCAGCATGGATTGCATGCGAACAATCAGGTTTGGAAATAGAGTGGGCTGGAGAACTCATTGAACGACAGTGGGGCAAAGCATCGAAAGGTGGGGTTCGACCGGTGAATGGGCCGTTTGGACACACTGCTTTCTTGCTGCTGGCCTATCGAAGAACGTGATTAATCAACGACTCGAATCATTGTCGAACATTTCGGACATGTGAAACGGAACGGTGCCTCACTGCCACGAGGTACGCCAAGGCGTGCATCACAGGATGGGCAGGTTACTTTACCATCATCCATACGACATTCGTTGTAGCCAAGTGGGGCTTCTTCTTCTTCCTCAGGCTCCTCTTCAACTTCTTCTTCCTCTTCAACAAGAGTATTCTGCTTTTTGTTACGAGTCAGATACAAGACGCCAAGTAACAAAATGGCAACAACCCATCCCCCGATGAGAGCATTTAGCGAATCCGATTGAGAGAGTTCCATACCAAGAGGAAGTGTAACGCCGTTTGGTGGCAGCGCAGGGCCTTCAATTTCCAAACTCATGGAATTGGACTGGTCCGATAAAGTGCTGTCATCAATTTGGTAGACTGCACGGATCCTCAATTCTGCAGATTCGGAGGTAGAAACCAAAGACATCAATGACAGAGAATACTCGACTGTAGAACCTGGAGTCAATGTAAATTCACTGGTGGAGGTATTGTCCGAATATCGCAGCCATTCTAGCGCCAATAACCCATCACCAATGCCTTCAACAGACAAAAGACCGGTCACTTGTGCATTCGCAAGATTCGTCACAGAGACCATCACAGTTGAGCCACCGGAGGAAGGGAGAGAGAGGGAGGACAGAGCAAATTCGACTTGTAAAACACCAGAACTTCCCCAAACAGGTTCGACCGTGTAGATTTCGCTACTGGATGCGGAGAATGAAGTCCGAGAAGAACTCGTAACTCTGAATTTCAGCTCTGAGAGGCCAGCCTCTGCATCAGACGGTAGAAGACATGACCACGGTAAAGCAGAAGATGATTCACCGGCTTCAAGGTTCAGTACCGTCGATACACCGCAGTCGAGTCCAACTGTGCTCAACAGCAATTGGTCAGAACCGGTGCCCGTGTTGGTGACGACAACTGTACCATGAATCTCACCGTTTGGTTCTGCTGAATCATCATCGGAAAGAACGAGAATTTCTGCACCAGCTACCAACGATTCAACCGTGAGGTTGATGTGAGAGGTTATCGATTCATCACTCGAAGAATGAGCGTGCAATGTCACATCAATTCCGCTGCTTGGAGCACCTTGAGAGGTTTCTCGAACATTCAGCGTAACCGTCGACGATTGTCCTGCATCGAGGAGTACAGAGGTTGAAGACAATTCGAAATCAAACCAATCTGATGCTCCGTTGTCTGAGAGAGCTAAGTGAAGTGTATCTGAGGCAGTGCCGAGATTCGTGACGTCAAAGGAATAAACAGCATCGGAACTCGGTCCCGCGACAATTCGGCTGCCAGTCGAACTCATCAAAACAGCAATACGGTCTTGGATTTGAAGAGAAAGTTGCAATTCAACAGAAATATCTGAACTTCCGTAAGCAAAGGTCAATGCATGAGTGCCTGCTTGGGAGGAGGCAGCAATGGTTAGCGTGATATCAACTGAAACGCTTTCGCCGACTTCAAGTTCAACAGACGTGTGGCTCAGAGAGGCCTCTGCCTCTGCAGGTAATCCAAGTAGACCTGCAACCAGTGAAAGATTAGAAGTTCCTGTATTTTCAAGGGTGAACGATGTAAGGACTGAATCGCCAGGTCGAGCTAAGATTCGCCCATCAAGCGGACCTGACAGGGTTGCTGAATGTACGCCAAGAATTTCAATATCGACGCTGTTCACGACGGTGATTCCACCATAAGTGACTGAAAAGGACTGAGGCATAACCCCTGACTGACCCGAGTCAGCATCGGTAGAAAGCGACCATACGCCTACCTCACCTGCAGCAACGGTAACGCTGGAAGACGAATCTAAAGATGTGCTTAAGCCGTTGGTTGAATCAACATCAAGGTAGAACGTGACGGTTTCGCTTCCGTTGTTTTGAATGCGCATTTCATATGAAATCGGTGTTCCAGGAGTGAGTTCAAGATCACCAAGTGGTGAGACTAATGAAAACGAAATACGCTCATCAATATCAACTGTGAAATCAAACGGAGTGGTCGAGTGTTGCTCGGATGCAGAAGTCCCAATACCGTTCATTTGAAGCGAGCAGGAATCTGTTTTTGTGGCTTCATTATGAACAGAGATCTGAATCCCAACATCAAGAACATCGTCTGGAGCAACCGAAGGTGTTGTAGCAGTAACGAGAGCAGCATTGCAAGGACCATTAAGCACGCTTAGCGTCCAATCATAATCAACGACGGCGTTGCCTGAATTGGTAATTTGAACGGATGTATTGGTCGATTGACCTGGAATAAACAATTCATTCTGATCAAGGAAAGCAAGGCTCAAATTATGCTCTTCATCAACATGAACGACGAGCATGGTGGAAGTGGATGTGTTTCCTCCAGTCGAGGCACTGAACAATCTAAATCCATAATAATCCGGTGCAGCATTGCTTGGCAC
>CABYOM010000048.1 GCA_902520595.1 uncultured Candidatus Poseidoniales archaeon
TTATCTCTACAATTCGAAATACCGACCCAATGTACAATCAAGAACGCCCACTTCCGCCGGTTTCTTCAACCGTCATGGATTTTTCATGGCCTCCCTCAATCGATAGTGATGGTGTAAGTGAAAATCAAACCCTTTACAGCATGGACTATTGGATTAAAGTTGCGCACAAAGCAGGCGTTGAATGGGATTACTCCTCAACCGTTCAACAGAGTGATGTGTTACTTACCGGAATTCAAGAGAAATTTATGAATGCATTAACCGACCGAACGCAGTCGAAATTTAGAGCATTCATTTACACAACCCTCGAATCTTTGTCCGAAGAGTGGAAGTCGACTGAATATGTAGGCGAAAAAGATAACCAAATGGCGCCCTTTTCCCGTGAGATTGCAACATGGATTTGCAATCAAAGCCGTCCCTTCGGAAGTGATGAACTGGAACGGGCCATTCGGAATACTGAACGAACAATTAATCCAAATCTTATCGGTAGGGTGATTACTGATGTTACTGATGCAATGCTTCACATCAATGGTAAATCGACCCTGCCGGAGGCTATATCTTGAATCGAATCCGAATCGGGACAAGGACTTCAACGCTCGCCATGTGGCAGGCCAACAGAGTTCAGGCCAAACTCGAATTTCAAGGATTTGAGACCCAAATCGTTGGTATCTCCTCCAAAGGAGACCAATCTGTTGGAGGCGATCTTGCCACATCAGTAGGACAGTTTATCCATGCTGTCGATGCAGAGCTGTTGAATAAAAATATCGATATCGCAGTCCATTCAAGTAAAGACGTGCCGGTTCATCTTGACGATGCAATCACCAATATCGCTTACCTTGAGCGAGGTTGTACAAACGATGTCCTGCTGTTTGAAAAGACTGAGACCTCGCAATCTTTGAAAGAATTATTCAACAACTCTGTGGAAATGGAATTAGCGCAAGTTTTGCAGTGTATTCCTGAATCCGGAATGGTTGGGACCGTGTCTGGTCGACGCCAGTCTTTCCTTCTGAGTCAAAGGCCAGACATTCTACCTATTGCCGTTCGAGGACAAATTGAGACTCGCCTGAAAAGGTTGCAGGAAAAGCGAGTTGACTGCATTATATTGGCTGAAATTGGGCTTCGTCGTTTGCACGAAATTGATGCTCTTGAACCTTGGATTCTCGAGTTAGGGGCGGTTCGAATAAGTGACCTTGAATGGCCGACAGCCCCTGGACAAGGATCAATTTCGGTTCACTGCCGTTCTGAAGATGTTACCTCCTTTGGTGAAATCAGAAATATTCTGAATCACCCAACTACCGAAAAAGACGTTCTGGACGAGCGGCAGGTCTTATCTTCAATTGGTGGCGGTTGTCTTTACCCGGCAGGCATCAAAGTTGCTTCGGGAAAAGCTTCGATAAAGATCTCTCCTCAGAATTGGCGAGAACTTTTTTGTGACGGGTTTGAATTTGAAGTTGTTCATTACCAAGGTGAACTTGCACAACTTGAAATTTCTACTCCAACTCAGATCCTTCCAAAATCTATAGAAAGGAATTCTAAAAGCCCACAATTGATTTCAACCCTTAATTCGAATCGACTGGCTAAGGTTCTTGCCAATGATGGTATTCCCGTGCTTAACAAACCCGTGATAGATCTTGTAGCCCAACCGCAAAACTGGCCTGAGAAATTCATTGAAGAATCGACGCCACGATCTCAGTGGCCGTATTTAGTACTCACTTCACCTTTCGCTGCGAAATGCGCTCTTGAAATGGCGAAACAAAACGGTGACCTCAATAGGATACAATGGCTTGCAATTGGCGAAGGTACCGCACGTGCATGTTTCAAGCGAGGAGTAACGGTTTCCATATGTGCAAAGGCAAGAAATTCGTTAGAATTAACCGAATATATTGACCAAATGATTGATCGAAATATCAGATTGATGGTTCCGCGCTCAAACATGGCTTCAAATGAGTTTGTTGATTCGTTAACATCGCTCGGGTTTGAAGTATATTCTTGGGTTGGCTATCAAAACAAGGCTAAAGAAATCGCAGGGATTGAAATGGGCGCGAATGATGTACTCCTCCTCTCATCTCCTTCTTCAGCCCAAGCATGGATGAAAAATTCCCTACCCATACCTAAAAATATATTGTGCATGGGCAAAACATCAAGAGAGGAAATTGCTTCAATGGAATATTTTTCCGGCTCTAAAGTTGAAGTGCTGCAAGGACCTACTGCGAAATTCATTGCGAAGTGGTGGAAAAAATACGAGGTGGAATTGTGAATTTAAGACCTCGAATCAACCGCTGGACACATGCTCGGAGGGATTTGAATTTCAGTTCTCAAATTGAATCCTCTTTAGTTCAACCGCACTTTGTTGTCGCAGGTGAGGGCGTTGACGAACCTATTGCGAGTATGCCCGGAATCCATCGTCAATCGACTGATGTGTTGTTGCAAACAATCGCTGGCGACATGAAAATGGGACTGAAGTCTCACATGCTTTTCGCAGTCCTTGACGAGCATGAAAAGGATGCTACGGCAAGCGCAGCTTCTTCAAAAGACATGCATCTCATTCATGCAATACGTCAACTCAAATCCCAATTTGGTGACGATATTGTGGTCATGACTGATGTTTGTCTGTGCACTGCTACTGACCACGGACATTGCGGTATTCTTCATAATGAAAACATCGATAACGACCTTTCTGTTACAGAATTATGTAAAATCGCAGTTTCTCATGCTGAAGCAGGAGCCGATTACATATCCGCTTCTGACATGATGGACGGGCGAGTTTTGGCCATCCGTGGTGCATTGGAAAATGCTGGATTGGTCAATACAGGTATTCTTTCTTATTCAGTCAAATATGCCTCTTCCTTTTACGGGCCTTTCCGTGATGCAGCAGATTCTGCGCCTTCCTTTGGTGACCGTGGCAGCCACCAAATGGATATCCGTTCAGGGTATGGAGAGGCGGTCTTAGAGGCTACCAGCGACGAATCGGAAGGTGCTGACATTATCATGATTAAACCCGCATTGGCCTATCTCGATGTTGTCCGTAAAGTCGCTGATGTTGTGACTCGACCGGTAGCTGTTTACAATGTAAGTGGAGAATATTCACTGGTTATGTCTTCGACTTCTGATGAAGAATCTCGTGGTAAAATGGTTCGTGAGATATTCCATTCATTCAAAAGGGCTGGGGCTGACGTCATCGTGAGTTACCATGCCCGTGAGGCATTATCTCGCAATTGGCTCTGAGGTGTAAACGTGCAAAGGGAAAAATCGAATTCGCTTCATACCGAGGCTCTTGAGCACTTGGTTGGAGGAGTAAACTCTCCAGTTCGGGCGTTTAAGTCGGTTCATGGCAACCCGATTTATTTCGAAAAAGCATCGGGTGCTGTTGTTACAGATGTCGACGGTAACGAACTTGTTGATTTTGTCCAATCTTGGGGTCCTCTTGTTCACGGACATTCACATCCTGAAATACTTCATTCTGTTTTTCAAAAGATGCAGAAGGGAACCTCCTTTGGCGCACCTCATACCGGCGAGATTGAATTGGCAAAAAAAGTGAAACAACGTTTTTCCCACATGGATAAAGTACGCTTTGTTTCATCGGGAACTGAAGCAGTGATGAGTGCAGTACGCCTCGCTCGGGGATATACGGGGCGAGATCTGTTAATCAAGTTCGAAGGCTGTTACCACGGCCACGTCGACTCATTGATGGTAAGTTCCGGTAGCGGTTTAGCCACCTTTGGAATCGCCAGTAGTCCTGGAATCCCGAAAGATACAGTCGCTACCACATTGATTGCCCCACTTGATGATGACGAAGCCGTTGATTATCTGTTCAATGAGCATGGCCATGAGATTGCAGCCATCATCATAGAACCACTGCCTGCGAATAACGGTCTTCTGGTTCAACGCAATGAATACCTTGCCAAACTTCGAGATTTATGTGATAAGCACGGTGCTTTGTTAATTTTTGACGAGGTGATCAGCGGATTCCGATTTAAGGACGGAAGTTACGGGGATATTTCCGGTGTCACTCCAGACATCACTGCTTTGGGCAAAATCATTGGTGGAGGTCTCCCCGTGGGTGCCTACGGTGCTCGAAGCGAAATTATGGAAAAATTATCGCCTCTTGGTCCGGTTTACCAAGCGGGAACTCTTTCAGGCAATCCACTTGCCATGGCCGCAGGAATTGCCACGCTTGACCTTCTGGATGATGATGCATACGACCGTTTGGAATCTCTTGGACAAGTGCTGGACGACTGTGTTAAGCCTATTCTTGAAAAACATGGCCACCCTATGAGACTTATGCGCCGAGGTAGTTTGTTTTGGTTCTCACCAAGTTCAGCCCAACCTCCTGCACGAGCAGATTTGATACCCAGTGACGCTGGTAAATTATATTCTGATGTCCACAAGGGCCTACTTGAGAGAGGATACATGTTAGCGCCATCAGCCTATGAAATCGGATTCATTGCAACGGTCCATGAGGAGCATCATATCCTCGGTATGGCGAAGGCACTGGATGAAGTGCTTGAGGAATTGGAGTGGTAACATGAACGGAAAGCAACGTATCGTTTCTGCTCTAAATCTCCAACCTGTTGACCGTACTCCTGTATGGTTCATGCGTCAAGCTGGAAGGCACTTGCCAGAATATCGAAAGATTGCAGCACAACATTCCTTTTGGGAGAGATGCATGGACGTTGATTTGTGCACCGATATTACGCTCCAACCTTTGAACCGATACAAGGGAATTGATGCTGCAATTATCTTCAGCGATATCCTGACCCCGCTTCCCAGTCTCGGTTATGATGTGGAGTACGGTGGTGGAATCCGAATCAGCGATTTTGATTTCTCGCACGTTGATGATTGGGTTGATTTCAGTGCTCGAAAGCATGCACCTTGGGCCGCTGATGGACTCAAAGCAGTCGGTGAAGAAGTTGGATATTCAAAGGCACGACTCGGGTTTGTTGGTTCGCCATGGACCATTTGTATGTATTTGTTGTCTGGTGGAACTGGAGACAAAGACTTTCACAACGCTCGTGCAAAAATTTACTCAAATCCTGAAGATGCTGAGCATCTTCTGTTGAAGATGGGAGAGATTGTTGGAGGACTTTTGGCTGACCAAGTCAACCATGGGGGTGCGGATGCCGTCCAAGTGTTCGATACCTGGGCAGGACTTCTTTCCCCCGAAACCTACCGTAAGTTTGCTATGCCAGCAACCCAGAAAACCATTGAAGTTTTCCGTGATAAAGTGGGGACTGATGTTCCTTTGATTCACTACGCCAAGGGCTCTGGTCATCTACATCCGGCCATCCGTGAACTCGATGTGAACGCAATCTCATTGGACTGGAGGGATAATTTAGCCCAAAACCGGGCTCAATTCGGAGATCAACTTGCGTTCCAAGGTAATCTGGACCCGTCGCTGCTTCACGGCTCGACTGAAATGGCACGATTAGCTACTCAAGATGTACTCAAAGCAGCGGGAGATAAACCAGGGCACATATTCAATTTAGGTCATGGATTTGCTCCTTCCGCTCGAATCGAGTGCGTTGAGACGGTTTTACGAGAAATTACAGGTGAGTAATATGCGTCAGTCGATGATCGACATGGTGCATGCGATTCAAGATGAAATCTGTGATGCACTGCGAAGTATTGACGGCGTTGATTATCGCCAAGATGAATGGACTCGGGAAGAAGGTGGTGGTGGCCGGAGCAGAGTCTTTTCTGGTGGAAATGTCTTTGAAAAAGCCGGCGTCAATGTCAGCGTCGTTTATGGGACGTTGAGTCCACAAGCAGCACAAACGATGGGTGGAGGTCATGAACTGCAAGGCAAGGACTTGGATTTCTTTGCTACGGGCATAAGTCTTGTTTTGCACCCGCACAACCCAATGGCTCCAACAGTTCATGCCAATTATCGATATTTCGAGCGAGGTGAAGGCAAGAAAGACGGAAGTTGGTGGTTTGGTGGAGGCGCTGATTTAACACCGAGTTATCTGTTTGAAGAAGATGCTAAGCACTTTCACCAAGTTTTGAAAAATGCGTGTGATAAACACAACGTTGCAGACTATCCTGCTTACAAGAAATGGTGCGACGATTACTTTCACATCAAACACAGGGGTGAGCGTAGAGGCGTCGGAGGGATTTTCTTTGATGACCTTAACGACGCTGGTAAGGAAGAATGTTTCCAATTTGTATCTGAATGTGCGCAATCGTTCTTACCGTCTTATCTTCCTCTTCTCGAGAAGAGAAAGAACCTACCCTTCAACGATGAGCAAAAACAATGGCAACAACTCCGACGAGGTCGATATGTTGAATTTAATCTGGTTTATGACCGTGGAACAAAGTTCGGCCTCACGACAAACGGACGTATTGAGAGTATTCTCATGTCACTTCCACTTACATCCCGTTGGGAATACTGTCACGAAGTGGCGCCAGGTAGCCAAGAAGACCGTCTCTTACAGGTTCTAAAAGAGCCGCGAGATTGGCTGAATGATTGAAGAAGGATGTTAGCATGTCGGACATTGAAAGTTGGATTCAACACGGAGTTGAAATGCGGCGTCCGTTGTTGGTAAAGGATTCTCTTTCAGACTCAGAAAAAATCGTCATCGTGGGCGGTGGCCTATCTGGAATGTGTAATGCATACCGGATTGCGCAAAAGATACCCGAAGTTGAAATTCATCTTGTTGAAAAGTCCGAGCGTCTTGGAGGCGTAATTTCAACTTGGAAGGAAGGTGAATGGGTTTGTGATCTTGCCGTCAATGCGACAAGAGCCCACCCCGCTTTTTGGAGACTTGTTGAGGATTTGAATCTTTCAAAACAGTTCAAACCCTCCCGTACAAGAGCACAATCACGGTGGGTGTTAATTGGAAACAAAAAGCATCGTTTGTCTCCTTTTACCTTGTTCAAAATTGGACCAATACGTCTTCTTCGAGCATTGAGGAAGGCGAGAAGAGGTGGTGCTTCTGTAGCCCAACTGCTTCCGCATAAACAGATTGCAGATGCTCTGACTTTGGGAATCGTTAACAACACTTCAGACAATGTCGATGCAGACTTTCTCATGCCCTCTTTAACACATTTTGGCCCGTCTCCACCAATCAAAAGATCCAGTTTGAATAAGCGAATTAACGCCACTTATCCCCTTTTCACTCCGAAAAAAGGCACAGTTGCTTCCTTCGATACTGGCATGGAGTCTCTTATTTCTGCGTTACAACACCAACTGGAATCAATGGATAATGTGACGATTCATATGGGTAAAAACCTCGAATCACCGCAAGCTGCAGCAAGCCAATTTGAAGTTTCAGTAAAGTCAGTTCTTTGGACTGCTCCGGTTGTTCAAGATGACCGTAAACTCGTGAAGTTGAGCGTATTTGCAGTTGGTTATCTCAACGAAGATGTATCAGATATCAAGTATGGATATGGGACTTTGATTCCAGATGAATCCATCCCAATCAGTGGTATTCTTCATGAAAGTGATCTTCATCATTCTGTTCGCGCTCCTGGAGGTCACCGTCTGTTCCGAATTATGGCGCCTCACTCACGCTGGGATGGAGATGAAGGCAAGATTCGTGACTCATTACAACGACTGCTGAGTGACAAAGAACCCGTGCTCTTTCGAAATCTCGGTGTTCAGACGATTCCGAGTTATCCGCCAGGATACATGAAAGGACTTTCTAAAAAGTCAATGGATTGCAGTTACGTTGGATGGGGTGTGAGTGGTGTATCGGTTACTCATGTGGTCGATGAGGCAGAGCGAGTGGCGGAACTTTTCTAATCGTCACTCTTCATTTCTTGCGGTTTCATTTCGTCGTAATCAGCCGCTTTGAGTTGATATTCAATGTCTTCTTTGTCTTGTGCAGACCCTTCGGCCTGTGTGAACGTGTATTTGGCAAAATCTTTGCACCACTGTTGATTGGAATTGAGACATTCTACCGGATGAACATTCCCTCCCCATTCCTTCGCTTCATTTACCAATTCATGCCCGAGTTCGTCGGTTGTTTCGAGGCAATCGACGACAAAGCTTGGGGAATATATTACAATCTCTTTGTTACCATCTTTGACTAAATCCTCTACTACGCGTTCGGTATACGGTGTAATCCATTCTTCAGATCCAAATCGACTTTGAAACGTCATTACAGCATCGCTTGCATCTAAATGTTCGAGCCTGTCAACAATGAGTCGAAACGTTTCGTAGCAATGACGATAGTAATCGTCGCCTTT
>CABYOM010000049.1 GCA_902520595.1 uncultured Candidatus Poseidoniales archaeon
GGTTTATGCAATTGGTGGAATAGATGTCTTTGGAAATGAAGTTGACTTTGAGGACTGGACACTGAGTGATTCGGTTGATGAAGACAGAAAGGCTCCAGATGTGCAATTGAAACTCTATGATTCAGAATCTTCACTCGAAACAAGTCGGTGGTTCGTTGGTGGCGAGAATGCGACCTTTTCTAATCTTCAAAGCGATGACTATACCATCCAATTCATGCTCAGTGATGACGCAGCCTCAGTAACATATACCATTTCGACGCTCTCACAAAGCCAAACCGTCGACTTGTCACAAGGTCCAGCATCAATTCCGCTATCTCTCTCGAATCAAACACCGGATGTTACCATTACCATCACGGTAACTGATGAGACTGGAAACTCTGCATCGTTTTACACCGTCTTTTGCACTTCATGTTTAATCGAAGTCGATACACCTACCCAAGTCGATGACTCAACTCAGCAGGATGACATGGCGAGTGATGACTCCGATGATGATTCAAGCATGCAGGTCAATGTTCTCATTGGTGCATGTGTTGTTCTTCTCTTGGCTCTGCTCAATATGATGCGAACATCGAGTTCTGCGAAAGCACCTTCAGGACTTCCAACAAAGGCAGAAGATGAATGGCTTTCCAAATATACTCAAAAGTAATTTTGAGAATTTGTCAATACACCGGTATCCATCCAAAGGACGTCATTCGTACTGGTGCTCAGGTTTGGTCAATGCGACCGCAATTGTTGTTGGAACGGCTTTGCGTGGAACATTCGCATCTCTATGAAAATGAACAGATGTTTAAACCTTGAATCTGATAACGCAATACATGCAAGTTGCTGTTGTGTGGTTCCGTAACGCCTTGCGTATTCATGACAATCCGGTATTGTCTTGGGCCTATGAATCTGAAAACGTCGATTTGGTTCTTCCAATGTATATTTTTGATGGAAAAATTCATCAGAGAAGCACCCAAACTATGGCAGAACACAGATTACGATTTCAGTTTGATTGTGTAGAGAATCTGCAGCAAAATTTGAAAAATAAATTCGATCTAAATCTACATATTTTTTCAGGTGATTGTCTAGAGGTTTTAGAGTCAATTAGAGAACAATTGCGATCATTCGAGGTACTTTTACTAAGTGAATATTCTACAAATCCCCGAGATAAAAAACAATTAGAAATCATTGAGAAAAATTTAATCAGCACGAATCAAAATTGGTCTGCCAAATCATTCCCCTCAAGTCAAACCATACTTGATATTGAAGCAATCGTGAGTTCCCCAGAGTACAAACCACCTAAATCAATGAAAGATATGGTCCGATTATTCAAAAAAGAATTCGGAGATTACGAAAATATTATTTTCGAAACAAATGAACCAAATCCTTCATCCCTTAAGCGCAAGAAAAGTCTCTCGGTGAATTCAAAATATCAAGTTTCACTCGACCAAATCCGGCCCTTACTGAGTACATCTGGCTATTTCCTTGGGGGGGAAAATGAAGCAATTGCAAGATTGGAAAAGAAGGTAACATCCCAGCATGATTACGTTAAGAGTTTTAACAAACCCAAGTCAATTTCAACAAATGTTCAGGGCAATCCAATGGAACCAACAACCACTGGATTGTCACCCTACATCAGTACTGGCTGTCTCTCAATACGACGATTATGGAATTCATGTTCGGAAATACAACAATCGAGTGAGCATACTGTGCCTCCAGTTTCACTTCATGGACAAATTATGTTCAGAGAAATGTTTTATCTTCTCTCAAGATCTGTTGAGAATTGGGACCAAGATTCAGGCAATTCCCAATGTAAAGAAATCGAATGGGGGGAATTGGACCAGGCACTGCTCGATTCTTGGGATTCGGGTCAAACTGGATTCCCCTTGATTGATGCCATGATGCGTCAATTAAACGCTACAGGTTGGATGCACCACCTTGGAAGACACGCCGTTTCATGCTTTTTGACTCGTGGTCAATTATGGCAAAATTGGACACATGGAAGGGATATATTTGAGCGTAAATTAATCGATAGTGATTGGGCGCTGAATAATGGAAATTGGCTTTGGTTAGCAGGAGTTGCTCCCTTCTCAATGCCTTATTATAGGATTTACAATCCCTGTCCAGATTCTAAATCGAGTTTGAACGTTGAAACCAAGGATGCCGAATTTATCAGATACTGGGTCCCAGAACTTTCTGAATTCCCGTCAAAATACATCTTTGAGCCACATTTAGCTCCATTGCATATCCAAGAATCAGTAGGGTGTCTGATTGGAAGAGACTATCCAACTCCAATAATCGATAGAAAAGAATCACGAAAGAAAAATTTGCAATTATTCAAACTCAGTCTTGAAAAATTGCGATGATTCTTTTGACAATGCAAGGGTTGCTCTTGAAGCAGAACCTTTGGTAATCAAAATAATTATTTTTTATTCAATCGAGGGATGAGAGCCGGTGTATTCTCTCTGTATTTTTGGTATTCTGGATTATCTCCCCACTTTTCTAAGCCTCGTTTATCAAGTATGGGGATTCCACTGACTTTGGTTAAGAGAAGATAAATGAATATTGGCGAAATCCAAGCAACTCTTTCTAAACCCGTAAAGCAAGATATTCCAAAGAAGGCGATTCCAGTCCATAGAAGGATTTCTCCTAGGTAGTTCGGATGTCTGGAATAAGACCACAAACCACTGTCTATCCATTTGCCTAAATTACTCGAATCTTTATTGAATACTGTTTTTTGATTATCTGCTGTGACTTCAATACCAAATCCGAGTATCCATATGGACAATCCTAAACCGTCCCATATCCCTAATGGAGGTGCTGAATCTGCTTGACTGTTGATTACTATAACGACGATCATGGTCAAGAAAACCCACAAGCCTTGGAGAGACCATGGTATGAGAAACCGAATTGGAGATGTTTTGAGTTGATCGAAGCGTCCGTCTTTTCCTGTCCGATGAATGCGAGAATAAAGAAAGTAGGAAAGACGTAAAGACCAGATAACAACAAGTAAACTGACGATTAATTCTCTCATACTTGGGGGTTCGGACTGTGATCCTGCCCAAAGGCTGAAACCCACCACTGTAAGATAGGTTAAGCCACCCGTTATGTCATAGAAACGTTCAGTTTTTGCGATAGAACTAGGTATCCATGCTACCAATTGCATGCCGATACTAATTACTGCGCAATAGAGTACAGCAGAGTAATCATTCAATATGACTGATTTTTTTCCAACAGTACTAACCATCAAAAAAACAATGATCATCACGGAAGTTACAACGATTGTTGTTAATCGCAAATCTTGACGAGTTGAATCCATTGCTATCAACTGTTCTAGCATCATCGTATTGTTAATAATTCTGCTGACCCATCAATGCAATGGGTGCCATACTCAGATTTCGAACAGATGTATAAGAAGCAAAGCAACATTGTTTCAGATATTGACAAACTTACCAGAGTAGCATAAGCGCAAGAATCAGTGCAGACCACAAAAGAACGACTGAACCCCAAATCATCACACCGAACGAGAATCCTCTTCGATCGGTTGCAAAACCCCACACTACGCCTAAAATGACCGACACAGGCCATATTATGAGTGATGCAGATTCAAGATCGAAAATAGAATTATCATCGTAAGAATAGTAATTGACATAGTTTGGGTCATTGAGATTTTGGGGGCTAGCAACTCGAATTGTGTTTCCTTCAACTTGCAAATATACCGTCAAATTGCCTTCACCACCATAGGCATTGGTTATCGTCCACGTCGAACCACTATCATCCAGCTCAGTCCCGAAACCAAAATCGCCACCACCCTCATTCATGTCACCATGGATTCCAGCATACCAATTTTCATTGTCTGAAGTGCTCTCTATGTTCAAATCCCAATATTCGTGTGAACCGTAGTAATTTTCAAAATTAGAGGACATTGTAAATTCATTGAGTGAAAGTGTTTCACCTCCCAGTTGAATATCCTCCCTCTTTTGTGGCTCATAATTTTCATCTTCATTCTGCAAATTAGACATGAATGCTAGAGAAGTACTGATTATGCCAACTGCGATGGGGAAAAGAATCAGCCCAACAACAAACCAAACCAACTGAGAACGAGATTTCTCCTCTATTGGAGCGCTACCCCATGCATTTGGAGTTATGTTAGAACTTGGTTGGACAACTGTACCCGATATTTCATTTTTAGTTGAATTTCCGATGAGCAGTTTTGGAGACGGAAGGCTCTCAGGCATTGCATCTGTGTCATCCATGCACTCAACTTAGAATAATTGTAAAAAGAGGTTATGGAGGTTTCGTTATCTTAAGCGTGATTATTCTTTCTACCACTGTGAACACAAGGGGCCCCCTCGTGACCCTATATGGTATCGAGGGTACCGTTGCATATGACCCACTGCAACCCCATTGATTTGTCAATAACTGAGCAATGGGTATTTGGATAAACCCTGTGAATCTATCCGAATATGATTATGCAGGGTATGAGTTTTTATCTCACAATGAATAACATCCACTATGACAAAACAAACCGAAGGCAATGGGAAATTGCCTCTACTGGTTCTGGGCATTATTGTTGGCTTTTTGATAATCGGCTTCAGCCTAAGCGAAGAAGCACTTGGAATGCTGGATCCTCCCGAGGATTGTATGACTGGCTGGGGGCGATGTACTGGTGAAGACATACAGAGAATACAGACTTTCGGATGCTGTATCTTAAGCACAGGTTTAGTTATCGTTGGAGGATGTTCATACAAGATACTCATGATTGAGACTCCAAAAATTGTTTTGGAGGTAGAAAATGATTCCAACGGTTCAGCCGATACAGAGGAATGAAACCCTTTCCTTCATCCATTTTTTAGGTAAAGGTTTGATGAGATAATGCCTTTCTAAAATTAATAATCAGAGGGTACTGTTGTATTCGTGTTAGATCATGTGAGAACTTCGAGCAAACGGTCTTGCTCAGCTGCCATACGTAACTCCATTGCAATACGGCGTCCGCTGGACATTGGCTTTCTCCATGTAGCGTTTCCATACGGATGGCCAACACTGACGTGAACATTTGTTCCTCCACCTAAACGAGGTGCAACATCATAGATGTAGTAATTCATATCCTTGTCAATACAGGTTTGCAGACAGAACGGTCCAATGATACCCGGGTCGTAATGTTCCTTACTTGCAGTAATGAATTTTTCACCGAGTTCAAATGCTTTCTCAAGCAGAGATTCTCGAATTGTTGCCGTGTTGTGGCCTACAACGGTCATCTCAGGGATTTGCTGGTGAAGAGGCATGGTCATCTGTTGAGGTGCAGGTAAGCGAACGTGCCCATCGAGTGAAGATTCAAACCTCCAATCAACACCGAGCAGTTCCAATTTCTCACCGTCTTCAGCGAGTGGGCTGTAGAAAAAGTTGAGATTGAAAACCGGTCCAATCACGTAGCGTTCAATCCGTGCGCCGGCAAGTGATTCTTCATCGATGACACCTTCAGCAAGCAAAGCTTGTGACTTTTCTTGGTATTCTTGGTAAGATGCACACGTGAAGAATCCCCGTTCGAGTTTCTTTTGGGCGTGGTGCAATTTGACGATGACCAAGCAGTCAATGTCTTGAGGGTCTGCAATCGCTTCTGGGTATGGCAATCCCGCTTTATCAAGAATCCAGTAGTAATCTTGCTCTTCGGTTCGCTCTTCCATTCGGAGCATATTTCGAGAACCAAACAGAGGAACTTTGAAGGTGTTTTCGACATCATTAATCGATGAATAAGAAGTAAACGAACGGTTTGGAATGTAGACGACATTTCGCTTGCGCATTTCATCTTGCATGTCGGGATTCATCACATCGTTAAATGAAGGCATAACAATTGCTTTATCGACCATCCCTCGAACAACACGCCCCGAAGATGAGCGTTGTGCTTTGAAGTAATTTGCATAGGTCTTGTGACGTCCTTCCTTACAATAAGCAACTGTAGGAAAGCCTTCTTCAATTGCGCCATCACAAATATCCAATGCAGAATGTGAAGCGGTCATTCCGATACGAAGTTTCATTCGATCATAATCTTCAACGATGGCTGCAATTTCATCTTTCGACAACATGGGAATCCCTCGGTAGTGAATGTGTAGAAGGGGGGGTCTTTCATCTCATCGGAGTGACAAACATCAGTCATAACGCTGAAGTTGCATCAATTCTTCTGTGGAAAGAGTATCTCCAGACATCAACTTGCTCATCAAATCTTGAACCTCAACACGGGCGGATGGGCGTTGACCCTCGCCGGCATTTGCACCACGCATTGCACGGAGCATGTCTTGAATAGAGTGCAAGCAACGCAAAGAGACAATGTAAGCACGGTGATTCTTATCAGCGTCTTTCTTGGAGGCGCGAAGTTTTCGGTGAGCAGATTCAGCTTTTTCTCGCTGATTGTCGACTTCCTTGTTCCATTGGAGCATCAAATCGTGTGCTTCTTGAGCAGCTTCTGCAGCCTGTTCAACCGCAGCGTGTGCGGTCTCTTGCGCTTCCATGGCAATACGTAATGCTTCACGAGATTCTTTGAGTTCAGTGTTTGAATCTTCAGAGAGTTTCATCTTCTTGATTTTGGCACTGATTTCCTTCATTCTCTTCATGACCTTGGTCTCATTCTTGCCCGTGTGTCGTCCCATCTCGAATTCGTTTTCGAGACGGATGAGTTCACGGCGAAGTGAATGAATGGTATCTGGGCGATCACGTCGCCCTCGACGACCGTCATCTCGCTTTTCCGGAGCTGCTTCAGGACCTTTTGCTTTGTTCAATGCATCTTTTGATTCACGAACCATCTTGTTGGCTTCTTGGCGAACAGCCTTTTTTTCTCGAACGATTTCGTTCATTTGCTCACGGATTTCGCGTTGCTCACGAACTTGAACAATCAATTCACGAACTTCGCCGTTCATTTCGTTTCGAGTAATG
>CABYOM010000050.1 GCA_902520595.1 uncultured Candidatus Poseidoniales archaeon
CACCTTTGTTGATAGCGATTCAGACGGATTCATGGTCTTGGCAAATAACAGCGGTGGAAACAACGGTGGCAACCAAACCTCACCTTGTGGAAGCAACGTCAATTACACCTCTGTATACGCATACTCTCCTTATTCAGTGATGGAAAATCAATCCTTCTCGACCTCAATGTATGTGAGTTGTGAAATTTACAACGCAAACATGGTGCTCGTCTACGGGATCAATGACGCTGACATTAATGCCACTTCTTCATTAACGAATGGCTCTATGTCATGGACTGGTGCGAACAACAACTCAAACTTCAACTGGAACGTCAGTGGACTGAGCGCAGGAAACTACACGTTCAATGTGGATCTATATGTCGACTGGACCCTCGTTGACAGTGATTCTGATTCGTTCATGGTCTACGCCGACAGCAGCGGAGGCGGTGGAGATAACGGCGGTAACAACACCGGTGGGAACAACACCGTTGGAAACAACACCCATGGAAATGACGCACACTGCTTAACGATTGACAATATTTCCATGTCCTCAACTTACCTACTCTCTTTTGATTTGGTGAATATTTGTTCGATTCAAATGAACTATCCAGGAGTGAATGCGAGTGCCGATCATGCTGGCGTTTCCGGTTTACCCAACACATTCGGTTGGTGGTACTACGCAATTGAGCCGAACGGTGCATACAACTTTTCATTCCAGTTGTCTTTTGATGAGAATATTTCAAATAACACTGTGGTGAACATCATCATCAACCCAACCATCCTTAATTGTGGAGGAAATAATTCATGGCACGATTGCCCGGATTCATCTGGAAACTACACATTTACCTATGTGATTTTGAGTAACGACTCTGGTGGCAACACGCCGATAGACACCGATGCTGATGGTGTTCCCGATTCCCTCGATGCATTCCCAATGGATGCTAGTGAAACAGAGGATACCGATGGTGACGGCGTTGGAAACAATGCAGACACAGACGATGACAACGATGGTGTCGACGACAATCTCGATGCATTCCCTCTTGACTCATCCGAAGCCTTCGACAATGATGGAGATGGTGTTGGAGATAATGCCGATATGGACGATGACAACGACGGTGTATCTGATCAAGAGGACGCTTTCCCATTCGATGCAGGAGCGTCCAATGATACCGATGTAGACGGTATTGCTGATGCTTACGACAACTGTGTAGCATTTTTCAACCCGAGCCAAGCCGATGCAGATATGGATGGAATCGGAACAGAATGCGATGCAGATGAATCATCCGGAAACAGTGGGAACAACACCGATCAAGCAAATAATACGGGTAACAATACCAACAACAACACCGACCAAGGAAACAATACTGGCAATAATACTCAGAATACTGGTGATATTCTTGTGATTGGGGACTGCTCATTTTCTGAAGTGAACTTCGACAGTGCAGCACATGTTATCTTCTATCTTTCTTGGACCGATTCCAGTGATGTTGACCATTGTGGAACAATTCAATTTGAATTGTATTCGAATGAAGCACCGATTCATGTGCAAAATTTCCAGGACCATGCAGGTGCTGGAAACTATGACGGAGTGATTTTCCACCGAATTATCAACGATTTCATGGTTCAAAGTGGAGACATCCAATATGGTAACGGAATGGGTGGATATGCATATTCATGGCAAGGCTATTGTAACGGTCAACAGATTGAACAGGTGAATTGTCAATTGAATGATTATTCAATTCCGGACGAATTTGATACTTCTCTGGTTCACAATAAAGGAGCGCTCTCTATGGCACATGCAGGAGCAAACACCGGTGGCTCTCAATTCTTCATTATGGATAGAGACGACGCAACATGGCTTAACGGCGTTCATTCTGTCTTTGGCCAAGCTATTGCCGGAACAATTGATGGGGTTGAAGTAACGGGTATCGAAGTGGTCGATGCAATCAGTCAAGTTGGCGTTGAGGGACCATCAGGAAGTACGCCTATTCACGATGTGACCATCCTCAGTGCCCAGAATATAGGAACTCCTCTAACCATTGAGAATCCATCTCTACCGGATGATGAGGATGACAATGATGAGGATGAATCCATTCCTTCGATTGGAATAATTGGAACTGCTGTAGCCATCAGTGCTGGTTTCTTCGTCGCCATTCGACGTGAAGATGAAGAATAGGCTCATGTAGCGACTGCTCTTTCACCATAACATGGAGATTGGAGAGCAACTGGCTGAAGCGGCGCTACGCCTCTCTGCGATTTGCGATGCTGCAATTCCAAAGTTAGAGAAAAAAACCATTGTTGCACATGCAACCAATCCGCTAAATTATGCGTGGCCTCACCATGAGCAGTATCTGCATAAATGGGGTAATCGTTGCGGACATACACTTCTGTTAGGAATGAATCCCGGTCCATGGGGCATGGCGCAAACCGGTGTCCCATTTGGTGCGACTGAAGTGGCTCAGTCCTTCTTGCAAATCGAAGCACGAGAAATTCAAACTCCACCGAATGCTCATCCAAAACGTCCGATTGAAGGGATGGCTCTGGAACGACAAGAGATTTCAGGCACTCGACTTTGGAATTTAATGGAAGCACATTTCGGAACGGTCGAGGAAACGTTTGACAATATCTTTGTCGTCAACCATTGCCCACTGCTGTTACTCGGAGAAACTGGGAAGAACATAACGCCGAACAATCTTCCAGTAGCTCTAATGACGCCGTTGCTCAAAGCCTGTGATGAACATCTCCTGGATGTGATTGACATCATGGGGATAGTGAGAGTGATTGGTGTCGGCAAATATGCCGAGCAACGAGCGCGAATGGCTCTCGGCGCTGGAAAATCGGGTTCAGGAACTTCTAGGGATGGTCGGAGTGTTCAGATCGACACGTGCTGGCATCCAAGCCCTGCAAGCCCCTTAGCAAACCGAAATGAGGGTGCTGATTGGCGAAAGAACGTGATTTCTTGCCTAAACCAATGATTCTTCGCCATTGAAAAACCGGCGAACCCTTCAAGTGCTTTATCCTACACTTAGTGCACATGGCAGAACTACAGATGGCTTGGGAAAGACAACCGGACGACCGACAATGGGTGAAACCCGAAGGCGATGACCCTCGTACTCTCTATCAAATGTTGATGACGAGTGTTGGGCGTTTTGGTGAGCAAAATTGTTTCGGATACATACCAGCAAAAGGTGCTGCTCGAGTGCATCTCACATACAACGAATTCGGGGAACTTGCCACCTCAGTCGGACAACAATTGGCTGATGTCGGTGTTGCAGCAGGCGACCGAGTTGCTTTGATTCTTGACAACAGTGTTGAATGGGCTGCGCTCTCTTACGGTGCAAACGGCATTGGTGCTGCTTACACGGCAATGTATACCCACCAACACGGCGATGAATGGGCTTACATTCTTAACGACTCAACGCCATCTATTCTCGCTGTAGCAAATACTGGAGTCCTTGACAAACTGGTCAAGCACCTTCCAGCTGATGCAGCTGCTTGGCCTCGTTGTGGAATTATTCTTCTCGGTGATGAACCGGCAAATGAAATTCCTCCTGAAGGCATTGAAGTTCATGCTTGGGCTGACTTTGTTGCCGCTGGTCGAGCAAGTGAGAATACCTTTGAGATTACAGATGATCCGTTTGCATTAAACACGCTCATCTATACTTCTGGAACAACCGGTAATCCGAAGGGTGTTATGCTGACCAACTGGAACACGCTCTCCAACATCTTATGCGTTCAATCTGCATTCAAGGTCTATGTCGGTGACAAAAACGCCGCTTTCCTTCCATGGGCTCACTCCTTTGGAAGCACATTTGACTTGCATTGGATGATACGCTGTGGCGTTCACATCAATTTGATTTCAGACCTCACTCGGATTGCCGATGAATGCATTGAAATCAAACCTGCAGTTCTTTTGGCAGTTCCCCGTGTTTGGAACAAGTTCTATGACCGAGTGAACAGTCAATTCGAAGAGGCTACTGGAGTCAAGAAATTCCTTATTGGAAAGGCAAAGAAATCCGCTTCAAAGCGAATTGCAAAGGCTGGCGTTGAATGTGATGCAGTTCCAGCATCTGGATTCTTTGACAAATTCTACGACAAGTTGGTTTGGTCCAAAGTTCGAGCCCGATTTGGTGGAAACATTCGATTCTGTATGTCAGGTGCTGCTGCACTTTCACCAGATGTTGCTGCATTTATTCAACAAGTTGGATTCAGTTGTTATGAAGGATACGGACTCACTGAAACCTCACCTTTGGTTGCTGCCAACGGATGGGCAGGTCCAGGCACCTCGAAACTACGCTGCGTAGGTCGAGTTGCAAACGGTGTCAAGGTAACCATCGATACCGATGCTTGGGATGACCCAGACAGAGCTGATGAAGGCGAGATTATCGTTCATGGACCAAACGTCATGAAGGGATACTGGAATAATGAAGAGGCTACCAAGGAAGTCATCATTGAACCTGGCGTTTTCAGAACCGGAGATTTGGGTAAACTTTCATCAGATGGTTTCCTTTCAATCACCGGTCGTGTCAAGAGTCAATTCAAACTCGAAAACGGAAAGTATGTGTCTCCTGCTCCACTTGAAGAGAATCTCAAACTCTCTCCACTTGTTGAACAGGCTGTTCTTGACGGTCGAAACATGTTGCGAACATATCTTATCGTTCATCCAAACATGGAAGCCCTCAAGACTGCATTATCCGGTGCTGGTGTCGATGCTTCAGGCAGTGACGCTGATATCTGTGCTCGAGCATCAACCCGTGAATGGATGCTTGGTGAACTCAAGGCAAACAACATGCAAGAGCCTACTTGGAAAGGATACGAACGTGCTGCAAACCTCATTCTTGACCCAACCGAATGGACCACTGACAACGATATGTTGACCCCATCGATGAAGGTCAAGTTGCGCAACTTGCTCACCCATCACGATGAAGAGATCAAAGCGCTTTGATTTTCAGCCTTTTTCGCTCTTGAAGGAACAGGCCATACTCATTGTTCGGCTTGAAAAATTGATGGCCGGCAAAGGGATTATAATCCGTCAAGCGTAATTTGTATGCATGACTGATGAGTTTGGAGAAGAATTTAATTTATCCAAACGAAAAGAAAACAGTTCGCTGTATGGTTCACGACTGTTTCCCAAAATCATGCAAAAACCAATCGGCGTAGGTTTTCTTGTTGGGCTGTCTATGGGTATTGCAAACACGTTAATTCTTTCAATCCCATTTCTTATTTCCGTTCCTGCTGGAATCGTTTTGGGAATCTCAGTCTGCTTGATTGCCAGCCCAGGAATGCGTAATGACTTAGCTCAATTCAAACAGCAACAGCGTGAACAACGAAAGCGACTGCTCGCCCGAAAGGGTAGAAAAAACGCCTTTACAATGTATGAATGAAGTCAAGAAACTCCTGCTTTGATAGCAATGTGGGAGGCATGGTGTTTATGAGGTGTTGACGGGGGCCGTGAAATGGGGAGAACATGGCACGCCAACTCATCAACATCGAAGGGGTCGACCGAAGTTTCGGCCCTGTTGACGTTTTGCTCGACATCAATCTCTTGGTTCAAGACGGAGACCGTATCGGAATAGTAGGACACAACGGTGCTGGAAAAACAACGCTGCTCAACACCATCAGTGAACAATCGCAAGATGTTGGGGAAATTGATTACGCCCCCGGAATCCGTATCGCTTACCTCACCCAGATTCGAGATATTGATTCTGATTCATCCATTGAAGAAGAATTGAGTCGTAAAGGGCGACAATTCCAAGAGTTGGAAGAAGAAATCGCTGCGATTGAAGCGCAAATGGCTGATCCTGCATTCTACGATGGCGACTGGGAATCGGTCATGGAACGCTATTCTGGACTTCAACAAACGCTTGGAGAAAGCGGGGGCGGTAATGTCGCCAGCATCGCCAAGGCCACTCTTGCTCGACTCGGTTTAGATAAGCATCCAATGGACATGAAAGTCAGTAAACTGTCAGGCGGAGAGAAAGCCAAACTCGCTCTTGCTCGTCAGTTGGTCGGACTTGCTGGCGTTGATGTTATGTTCCTTGACGAGCCAACCAATCACTTGGATATCGAGACCACTGAATGGCTTGAAGGGTTCCTCAAAGATTTCAAGGGAGCTCAACTCATCGTATCTCACGACCGCTATTTCCTTGATCAAGTGTGCACACGTATTGTTGAGGTCGACAACCTACGTGCATGGCCTTGGAAAGGCAACTACAGTCAATTTTTACGTCAAAAAGTTGCGACTGAAGCGGCTCTCGGCGATATGATTCACACCGTTGAAAAGAAGATTGCAGCAACCACTGGAGCGCTCAAGCAAATGAAGCGTGCCAACAAATACGACAAGTCGATTTCTGCAAAGCAGAAGATGATTGAACGTATGCAACAGGAACTCAAAGCGCTACGAGCACGAGTGCCAAAGAAGCGGAAGCCACTGATTCTTTCATTGGAAGCAACCGATAAAGCGAGTATGGATGTTTTGCAACTCGATGGTGCAACCAAGACCTATGAAGGACTCGCACGGCCAATTCTCGACAAGCAAGATTTGGAAGTTCGTAAAGGCGACAGGATTGGAATTGTCGGTGGTAATGGTCAAGGCAAAACCACATTACTCAAACTGATTAACGGGGATGAAAAATTAACAAGCGGGAAGCG
>CABYOM010000051.1 GCA_902520595.1 uncultured Candidatus Poseidoniales archaeon
TATATCGCATGGCTGCAGGAGGATCGCCATCAATGGAGCCGAAGTTTCCTTGCCCGTCAACCAAAGGATAACGGAGAGAAAACTCTTGAGCCATTCTTACCATGGTATCGTAAATTGATTGATCACCATGTGGGTGGTATTTACCCATGACTTCTCCCACAGAACGAGCAGATTTACTGAATTTCTTGTCGGAAGTGTGCCCGCCCTCATACATACCGTAGAGTACGCGTCGGTGAACGGGCTTAAGCCCATCACGGGCATCAGGAAGTGCACGGCCGATAATAACAGACATTGCATAATTGATGTAGGAGGTTTTCATCTCGTCATTCAATGAGTGGTTCAATACATTACCAGTAGGCATTACTTCGCCGCCTTCTTCTTCGGTTTTTTCTTCATTATCATCAGATGTCAAGGTTGGTCACCTCCTTTGCGTGGCGTTCGATAAACGCCCTTCTATCGGGGACATCATCGCCCATGAGAATCTCAAACATTCGGTCAGATTCCTCTGCATCGCGCACGGTGACTTTGAGCATTGTACGGGTTGCTGGGTCCATGGTGGTCTCCCACAATTGTTCAGGATTCATTTCACCTAGACCCTTGTAGCGCTGAACACCAATTTTGGCATTGGGGTTATCGCCTTTGAGTTCATCGATGATTCGGTCTCTTTCTTCATCTGAGAACGCATACTTGCTAACTCTTCCTTTCGAAAGTTGGTAAAGTGGAGGTTGAGCAATAAACACGTGGCCATCAGCAATTGCAGGCCGCATAAAACGCCACAAGAACGTCAGCATCAATGTGCGAATGTGTGCACCATCTACATCTGCGTCAGTCATAATGATAATCTTGTGATACCGTAATTTTTCAGGGTTAAATCCACCTTCGTCTTCGGGATTATTTCCTACGCCAGCTCCAAGTGCCCGGATCATTGTTTGAATTTCATTGTTCTGAAATACTTTGGCAATGTTGTGCTTTTGACGCTCGACATTCAAAATCTTACCTCGTAAGGGCAGGATTGCTTGAATACGCCGATCTCGGCCGGTCTTTGCCGAACCTCCTGCAGAATCACCTTCGACGAGATAGACTTCGCATTCACGTGGATCTCGAGATTGGCAGTCTGCCAATTTACCTGGCAGGCCACCGCCTTCCAAAACGCCCTTGCGCCGAGTAAGATCACGGGCTTTACGAGCGGCTTCACGAGCCTTGGATGCAAGAAGTGCTTTGTCGACAATTTGTTTGGCTACCGAGGGGTTTTCTTCAAAGAATTCGCCCAACTTTTCATAGACGACGGTTTGTACAATTCCCGTGACCTCACTGCTGACGAGTTTGTCCTTGGTTTGAGACGAGAACGAGGGGTCTGGGTGTTTGACGCTCACGACCGCTGCCAAACCTTCACGAACATCTTCTCCAGAAAGAGCGTCGCCTTTGAGCAAATTTCGCTTCTTTGCATACCCATTCACACAACTGGTCAAAGCTGTTCGAAGACCCGACATGTGAGTCCCTCCATCCTTATTTCGAATGATGTTCGTGTAACAGAGGATCGATTCACTAAAGGCGTCAGACCATTGCAAAGCAAGTTCAATTGACACGGGGCCCTTTTCGGTTTCTTTCTCCCCTTCAATCACAATGACGTCTTCATGCATTGCCTCTCTTCGTTCATTCAACTGACGAACGAATTCTGCGAGTCCGCCCTCATACAGGTGTTCTACGACATGTGCTTCTTCAGAGCGTTCATCATGGATGACGATTTGAAGACCTGCGTTGAGGAATGAAGTTTCTTTGAGTCGGGTATTGATTTGTTCAAACTCAAATTCAGTGACTTCAGTGAAAATAGAGAGGTCGGGCTTGAAAGAAATAGTCGTGCCCGTGTCATCACATGCACCTGTAACGGAGAGGGGGGCAACTGGAACGCCTGCCTCGAATCGTTGGAAGTGGACCTGTCCATCCCGGTGAATGGTGACATCCATCCACTGAGATACTGCATTTACTGCGGAAACGCCAACACCGTGTAAACCACCGGATACTTTGTATGAGCTGTTATCGAATTTCCCTCCAGCGTGGAGTTTGGTCATGATGACTTCTGCTGCAGATACACCGTATTCATCATGTAAACCAACGGGAATGCCTCTGCCATAGTCTCGGACAGTAAGCGAGTGGTCGGGGTTGAGAGTGATGTCGATACGAGTCGTGTGACCTGCAAGGTGCTCGTCGACGGAATTGTCAACAACTTCCCAAATGCAGTGGTGCAGAGCCGTGCCATCATGCGGATCGCCAAGATACATACCTGGTCGTTTTCGTACTGCTTCAAGGCCTTCGAGAACCTGGATACTGGATGCACTGTAATCGTCTGACAAAATAATTCCTCTAATGGGTTGCGAAAGATGGGCGTTTTAGCGTATCGGAAATACGATGAATTTGAGGGTTGAAAACGAGATAATTTTGGGCCGCAGTCCGCTATTTCTCTACCCTCGCCCCCCTCAACATCTATACCTTGTGACGAGGGGGTATAAAGGTACTGTAAAACGGGTGTCCTGCGGCCCGTTTTTCAACCTAAATTCGGTAGCGCAAATGACGTATTCTACTGGCCCAAAAATGAGAGTAAATCAGAGAGAAAAGACAAAGAAAAAACGGTGGATTTACTCGATGCTTCCAACCTCTTGTAAGCGAGAGCGTTAAGAAGCCGGCCAAAGTCGCCGAAAGCATGCCCAACCCCAAGATATGCGTATCTCTTGAAGAAACAACCGTGAAAGCAATGGTTGACGAAGCAGCCCGTGCAGGAATTCAAGGCGCAGACATGGTCGAAGTTCGATTTGACCGCTTGTATTTGAAAAAGCCTCAAGCGACCATTACCGAGGACGAGGAGGGTAACAGAGTTTCCACAATGCCGCCTGTTGAAGAGTGGCCTGTGAAGGATTTTGAAGAATTGGATGTCACCAAATCTATTGCAGATCTCAAGGAAGCAATCGGACTTCCAGTCATTTTTTCAGTTCGCTCAGTTCGAGATGGAGGGTATTTCTCAGGTGACGAAAAACAACGCATAGGAATCCTACAAGCCGCTGTAGAATCTCAAGTCAAATGGATTGATCTTGAAATGTCCATAAAATCAAAGGACAGAAAATCACTGGTTGAATCTGCCAAAGCAGCCAACTGTCAAATTATCGCCTCGCAACACGACACGAATGGAACACCCAGCTCTGAAGATATCGTCACAATGATTACATCGAATGCAGACAGCGGTGACGTCATTAAATTCTGTGGCACGCTCAAAGACCATCAAGATGCGCTTCAAATCGTTCATGCTGCCAACGCATTGAATGAACAAGATTCAACCCCTCCATACAGCCTGATGGCACTCGGAAATGGTGGCGACTGGGCACGACTTCACGCCCCGACTCTTGGACAAGAAATGGTCTATGCAACCATGCGCGATGAATTCCGCCTCTCTGACAAGGGCCTCATCAACGTTCGAGACCTCCAAGATGCTTGGAGACTCTTGGAGTATTGAAGTCGATTACAGCCCTTCTAAACGATGTTTTTAGGGCATTTCTTTTTCAAGAGGTTCATTCGATTGTTCATTCATCCAAACCTGTTGCTCTATTCCTGATTTAGAATCATCCGGCGGTGGAAGTTCAACGACCTCTTTCGTAACTTCTTGAGCCGGAAATGTTTGCGTATATTCCGCAGGAGTATCCAAAGAAGGGACGATATTTTGAGGGACCTCTGCTACTAAACCAGCCTTCATGTATTTTGCATTAAGAATGAACGGAATGGAAAGCGTACCAAGCAAAACGGCCAGGAATACGAGGGAAACAGTGAACGGCGGGAGAATGAAACTTCGCTCCGTTGTGATGATGGTAATGTCGGCAGCAACGATGGAGTTTGGTGACTCTGCATCGTTATCATGAACGTTATCCCAAGCGTCAATAACGATATAGAAATCTTCCCAAGTCGTGCCCGTAAAGAACGATGAGTAAATTTCCGGGCCGTCTAAGTTCAAAGCAAAATTTACTTCAGATGTTTGCTCGTATTCGTGTGAATCACGGTAAGTCTTCCATCCTAAGAAATTGAAACTTCTCCACTCTGGTGGAATATTTGAAAGAGATTCTTCGATGTCATTAATGCCGTAAATATCGTTGTGAGAGGAGTGATACGATTGCGTATAACTGTTGTATTCTTCAGTTGTAAGAAGATAGATATCTCCGTTAATCGGATTGAGGTTGGTGTCTTGCAAAGTGATGCAAACCGTCGTCCTGTAATCGGCTGAAAGGTTGACTCTTAGTGCCCCGACGCTATCGTTTCCAATCAACATCGTCGTGAAATGATTCTCTTCAAGCGGTTCAAGTTGAGGGAGCATCCATGTTTCATACATCCAAGGTTCTTCAGGACTCAATGAAGTATCCTGCACTGCTTGAGTGTCAGAGGTGTCTTCCTGACGTTTGTCATCTTCATAATATTCAATATCGTCATAGTCCTCGAATCCTCCCCACCAATTTCCATTGTGAAACGGAACTAATGAAAGGCGTTGAGCAGTTTCATTCCATCGAATCGGAGAGGTATCTCCTGAGCAAGAATCCGCTGCCTCTGCGTGCATTGAAACAGGTGTAGTAAAAGCAAGTAAAAGCAGAGGAAGCAGCAAGGTAAGCGTAATTGAACCCACTCGAATATGCGGTGACATGTGCTCTCCTCATGCAAGGATAGGAAAGGAGGTTATACAAACTAACGGTTAACTTCGTCGACGAAGAGGGCGAATGTAACCACTGTCGTCGCTTCTACGTTCGTCTTTTGATAAAATGCCAGGCGCAGGAGGTGGAGCGTGGTGGTCCATACCGAGTAAGCCTCCTTGATCCTCGACGTGTTCTACATCAGTATAGGTTTCAGCAGCTTGCTTTGCTTCATCTTCCAGCTCGGATGGTTCTCGCATGACCAGCCAACCAAGAATCAAAGCAACAGCAATCAAAGCAACAAATGTTGCAAGGTCCGAACCTGCATCAGCAAGCCAACTCTTCCAATCATCAACGCTGAAGTCTGAAAGAGAGGGGGGTGCAGAGGGTTCTGGACTTACGTCAATTTCTTCGTCCATTGAGTCACAAATCCCAACACTGTCACATATTTCTAAACGAATCGTGTATGTTCCAACTTCACTCCAACTTCCGGTGATGCGTGAAACTGAGCCGGGGAGTGGCTCAACCCAATCATCAGCGGGGTCGCCATTGTTATCGGCATCAACTTGGATATCTAAGTCCCAGCGAATTTGAAGAACAGGACTGAGCGTTTCATCTCTGTCTGAAATAGAACCGTCGTTGATGTTCGTATCACGATAGACCGCAATGGCGAGGTCGGCTTCAATATCCGAGAAATTCGCAAGGAACGAGTTGGAATCAGAAACAATGATTTCATCTGGGACAAAGATGTTGTGAATAATCGGTGGATGATCAATGACGACAGTAAAGTAGGCTCGAGACACGTCTCCGGTGCCAAAGGCGTCTCGGACGGTGAGAGAAACGGTGTATTCCCCGGGCAGCGAATAGGAGTGCCAAGGGGTTGCTTCGTGTTCGAGAGGTGAACCATCTCCGAAATCCCACGTGTATTGAACCAAACCGTTCCAATCTGGAGAATTGACGTCAAAGGGGACATATTTCCCTTCAAATGACTGGTCGCCATCCCGGGTTCCATCAGAATCAAAATACAAGAGAGAATGAGGTGCTGCGAAGGTGTCTCCTTCTTCATTGAAGGTTCTTGACCAATCCAAGTCAGTTACCTCAGGAAGAACGCTCGAATCGGTCATTTGTTCTTCATTATACCATGCATCAAGAATTTGAACAGCGATAATTGGCAAAGGATTAGCAATTTCCACGGTGAGGACACGAGCGATACTTTGCGCCCCATCTGCATCGGTAACAACCAACATGACGTTATGCACGCCAGGTTGTGAGAACGAATGCGTCACTTGAGGGCTGGCGCCAAATGTTCCGTCATCTGAGAAACTCCAGTTGTAGGTCAAGTCACTGGAATCTCCAACGGTTCCATCGGGGTCAAAAGAGTCGCGACCATCGAATGTGTAAGGTGTTTCAACTTGCCCATCTTCGACACGGAAATCAATTATCGAAGTGCCTGAAGTCGTGGTTTTGACGATGAAATCAGCGACTGGGATTTGATTCATTACCAATATCGACAATACAGCAGTAGCAGAACTACCGTCGTCATCCATGACGGTTAATTCAGCAGTTTTCAAACCAGGAGTATCCCATGAAGGCATAGGGTTCGGGTCGTTTGAACTGGTGAGTGTAAACTCATCATCACGATCGGTAATTCCACCATCAAGGTTCACTCCATCAGGGAAGAACCACGCATAGGAGACGAGGTTACCGTCTGAATCCTTGAATACATCCGGCATCACAATCGATGTATATGTGTCAGTCGACAACTGCTCAGAGTAGATTTGGTAGGGAACACGGTTGT
>CABYOM010000052.1 GCA_902520595.1 uncultured Candidatus Poseidoniales archaeon
ACAACATCTCCGTCTTCCCACCAATCAACTGCAATGAAGGTGGGGCGCTTACCGTGTTGTTGCCAACACTCCTTACTTCGTTGAATCAGAAAATCAACATCGTTTGCTTCATCACCACGTGTTGGGTCAGATAATCCTAAGGGTCCTCTGAGCCAATTATTCATGTGGTAAACTTCCTGTTCAACATCGCCTCTCAGAACATCACAATTCATGTCCTCGGTATTTTCTTCGGCAAAATTAGTTGTCCAACTGTGGGTAAGAAAATCGTGTACCCAAGGGTGAGATTCATCACCACCCTGTTCCCAAAACACGACGAGAGTCGTATTTTGTTCTATTAATTCCTGCAATGTAGGCCAAGGCGTGTTCAGTTCATGATAGTAGACTTTCTCATACAACCCTGAAAGTTCAAACACGGCTTTGAGATGGTCAGGTTGCACATAATTCTCAACCAAAAGAGTGACGATGTCTCGAGGATTTTGATCGATTTTACCTCGAAGATTTGAGAACCAGTTTACTGAATCGACCGTACCGTATAAGCACGGACTGAAGCCTCTGCTATCGTCGCCATGACACAAACGAACCGTTTCGATCTGCTCATCTCCCAGTGTCTCGTAATGAGTGTCGACCATGAAAGCTCGCATACCAGCATTCCATTGTGCATCAAGGCCAGTTTGGTGATTACTGGCCGGATAGTAGATTCCATCTTGGTGCGTTGAAAAAGAGTTGTGAGTCTCGGGGAATGTCACGTTATCATAGGTTCTCAAACAGAGAATGATTAATCCATTACAAGGTTCAGTAGGCGTTTCTGGCTCTTGTGACTGGCTCGATGAAACAGTATCTACTCCAGGTGCTGCACACCCCGAACACAACAGAAGCAGGGTCAACAGAACGGCAGTGCTGACCCCTCGCATAGATTTGCCAGTCATCGGGAGAGCATCAAAGCGTCGGTAATCCCAAATCAAACGGTTCGAACCAAAACACCCGCTTCGAGAAGCATTCCATTCGAGATGGTGAAATCTTCCACCCAGCGTTCTGGGATGCCATCGGTTTCAGGATAGACAATCTCTTTGATTCCGGCTTGAATTAACGACCGAGCGCAGCGAGAGCAAGGGGGCCATGTGACAAAAGCAGTCGCCCCTTTGAGCGAGATACCGATTCGAGCCGCATGCATAATTGCATTTTCTTCAGCATGACAAATCAGCGGATATTTTTGAGAACGGTCAGTGAGTCGCTCATCATCATCATCTATTCCTCGGGGAAAACCGTTGAAACCTGTCGAGCGAATCTCCCGATCTTCACCAACAACCACACAGCCTACCTTTGTAGACGGGTCCTTGCTCCATCCGGAAATGTGCTTTGCGAGTTCCAAAAAACGGATATCCCATTTCTCACTCATAGCCCTCAACACCCCCTCTCAAACGCTAACTCTCTATCAGTGCTTCGCAAATAAGGAAAGGTTTTCATCACTGGCCCATTCAAATGAATTCAGTATATTCCCTTGCAAATACAATGAACCTAAACTTACCACGAGTCCAACACTGTCCCCAGAATCTGATGCCAGTTTTTTGATAGCATGTGATGCTGAAGGAAAAGTCAATGGATTCTCAAGCAACCATTTTTCCTCCAGTAGTGTTTCAATTTCAACTCCAGGGTAGCGCCCTCCGTGAGGTCGAGTGAGGAGAATCTGCTGCGGTGGGATACGGCGGCACATCTCATGCAGTGGTGAAAGCATTTCTGATAAATCATGTTGCGGTGATGTGCCAAAAAGCAGAGTCCATACAGGCCCATTCTCATTCTTTGGGGCATGTTGAGTGATGAACAACTCCAACTCGGGAAGTATTCGACGTAGTCCGGATGGGTTGTGAGCTGCATCAAGCAAATATGGGTGAGAAGAAGTCTCGCTCTTCGATAAGAGATGCATGCGAGCTGGCCATCGTAAAACCTGCTTTGCCTGCTCAATTGAATTGGGGGGGAAGCCAATTTTTTCAAAAACTGCATTCGCTAATTCTGCAGCCTCACCAACAACTCCAATTCCTTCGGCAATACTGACAAAAGATGCGTCTGCAGGCCCAATTATTTCTCCTATCAACGGATTCCCGGCATCCCTAGCCTCTTCGAGCATTGAACGACGAACATTCTCATCTTCGGGGTCACGGATTACAATCGGGGCATTTGGGCGAGCAATAGCGGCTTTTTCTCGTGCGATTGAAGGTAAATCAGGGCCCAAAATATCTCGGTGTTCAAGACTCACTGAAGTGACGAGTGAAATGGTTGCAGGCCCACTTCTGGTCGCATCAAGACGGCCACCTAATCCAGTTTCAAGGATGAGAACCTCACACCCTTGCGAGGCGACCATTGCAACCAAGTAAGTGATTTCAAAAAAGGTGAGTTCGACATTTGAACCGTTTGAATCGCCCGTAGCTGCATCATGGATGCGCATCAATGCCTCGTTAAATTCTCTGGGAGAAATTGGAATTCCGTTTCTGCGAACGCGTTCTTCAATTCGGGCTACATGAGGAGATGTGAAAAGAACGTTTTCTCGTCCATCAATGGAGAGACTTGCTGCCATAATGGCACACACAGTCCCTTTACCATTGCTTCCTGAAACATGAATAATATGTTCAGGTAAAGCCAAATCAAGGCGTTTGAGAACAGTCTGTGTCCCTTGTAATCCAAGAGCCATGCCGCGCTTTTTGGACGATTCAAGCCAAGACCGCACTTCAACCACATATCGGCGGAGAGATGGAAGGATTTGGCCTTTTGTTCTCTACAGATTGGTCGATGCTGTATCGCCCCCGTAGGGGGCGTAAGAGGCGCGACGCTCATATGAGTGTCCGAACTCGCAATGGGTATGACCGAACAGTCGGAACCCTCGTCACCGGACAGAAAGGTTTCGAAGGAATTTACGGCAGTTCAAGAAGAACTCAAGGCTGAAGACAGTCTTTTCACGATGATGCAAGAACAGTTTGCCTCAATGATGGGCATGGTGTTCATGTTCGTGTTGACTATTGGAATTGCACTGTTTATTCGGCCCTGGTACGATGTTGCAAATTTACAAGCCTTTGGTGAGGCTGGTGCAAGTCAAGTTCGCTATATTGCTCTTGAATTAGTCATGATTTTCATTTTTACTGCTGCAATATTAACACTTGCGAAATACAAGAAAGATTGGATCATTAAGTACGGAATCATGGGCGTATTAGCCATCGCTCTGATGTATACAACCGTACCACTGGCCCACGTTTTGGTTCTCGATTTGGAATCAGAACCTTTTGCCTACCAAAGCACGGACGAACTTGAAGAGTCTTATTTGACTCATCATGGAATGGATACTCACCTCACCAATTCGCTGATTGGCAGCCCTACAATGTGGAATGATTCTATTAGCGTCTACCATGGAGAAGATCTTGTCGACGGCACACCAACTTGGACAATTACCCATGAACGCCTGCCTTATACAGATACTGCAGATTTGAGAGTTGTGGTTTCCGATGAATATTATTCATTCACGAATCAAGGACACATCTGGTATGTCGATGCTGAAACGGGAGAAATTCAAGACTCATACGATTGCCATCGTTATGTCGAAGATGAAATGGATAATTCAACAAGGTTAGAATTCTTAGGTTCATTAGGAAGCGCCTGCTCTCTTGCCTTTTACGCCGATGAAGCAATGTATGTCATCAGTGAGGATAGTCGCTTACATCGATTCAATATCGATGAAGAATATCCCGGAGTGCTGTCCTATCAAGCCGGTTGGGAATTGCCAATTACGTTGGATACCCAATACGGTGTCGAGTATGCAGAGTTAATTGATGAAGACAAAATACTCATCGTGACCCCGAATATGGCTGTGGTTGTTGGACTTGAAAAATACGCTCCTGCTTTTGACCCAATAGCTCCTGAAGGCATGAGGAGTCCAGCGAACATTTTGTTTGAAATCAATGCGACCACGAATTTTACCAGTGCCGACTACGGGCATTCTCCTTGGTCTGAAAATTTAATCAACGAATCTGAAGAAAATGAAGGATTTTTACTCCTCGGTGAAGAGAACGGTGATGTTGTTGGATTTGAAAGAACGAATGATGAATCAGAAGACGACATGTTCGTGGCTCAAACGAAAATGAATCTTGAAGGATATGCCGATTCAATTCAATCTGTTCGCATCACTGACCTTGATGAAAGTGGATACAGTGATTTACTTGTGGCGACCGATGAAAGTGCAAATTGGCACTATTCGCAGTCTTTGAAAAACTTGATTTCATTCCCCATCTCTGAAAACCTCGAAACCGTTTGGTTCGGTCAAAACGAGAACTCTTCGATGTTCCATGCCGTCTATGAGAACGATACTTTGACTATTGAAACCGGTATAGTGACCAATGAGATGTTGATCATTGAAGGCTTACAACTTGAAGATGGTCCACTGATTGTTGGACTGCTGGTTGCTGCACTTTTGATGGTGTTGTTGTATGTTCACAGTGAATGGTATGTAGTCAATACTGTAGGAGTTCTGGTCGGTTCTGGTGTGATTGTCATGCTTGGCGTCACCTTTGTTCCAACACTGATTATCGTGTTTATGATTGCAGCAGCTGTATATGATGCTTGGGCAGTCTATCGCTCGAAGCATATGCTTGATTTGGCAGATACGATGATTGGCCTTCGCTTGCCAATTCTTTTGGTAGCACCACAAGAAAAGGGCTACTCATTCATCGATGAAACCGTTTCCATGAAGGAAATGAATACCGATGCACCAGCACGCCCTCGTCCAGCATCTGCTCCAAAAAAGAAATCGAAAGATGCCATGTTCATGGGTCTTGGCGATGTCATTTTCCCGGGAATGCTGGTCCTTTCTGCGGCTCAATATATTGAAGGAAACGACGGTTTCCTTATCGCAATGACTACCCTTCTTGGTGGATTAGTTGGCTATTTTGCTTTGATGACGTATGTTGCACGTGGTCGGGCTCAAGCAGGCTTGCCTTTGTTGAATGGAGGCGCTATTCTTGGCTATGTCATTGGAGGGCTGCTCATCATAGGAACAGCAATTTTTGACTTTGGAATAACATTGTGAGGTGGAAAAAATGCTCGATATGAACATGTTTCGAAACGAACCTGACGTGATACGAAAGGATCACGATAAGCGAGGAATACCTCACGATAATATCGAACAAGTCATCGCACTTGACCAAGAGTGGATCAATCTTCAACACGAAGCAAATCAGCTTCGAGCCATGAAGAATACTGCTGCTCGGGGTATAGGGGCTGCCAAAAAATCAGGTGATGAACAAGCAGCACAGCGTATTCTGGCTGAAGTCGCTGATTTGGGTGCTCAGATTAGTGAAATGGAGAAGAAAACTGACCTTGCCATGGCTCAGCGAGACCGCCTTCGAATGAGTATACCGAATATACTGCATCCCGATGTACCCGTTGGAGCAGATGAATCAGGCAACACCCAACATAGTGTTCATGGAGAAAAGCCGGTGTTTGAGTTTGAACCACGTACCCATAACGAACTCATCGAGATGAATAAATGGGTCGACCTCAAACGTGCTGCTAAGATTGTTGGTAGTCGATTCTTTTTCCTCAAAGGCGACTTAGCGAGACTTGATTTTGCATTGCAACAGTATGCCATTGATTTCATTCGAGAACGAGGTTACACATTTGTTCAACCTCCGGTTATGATGAACAGAGAAGCCTACGAAGGCGTAACTGACCTTTCCGATTTTGAGACAGTGATGTATGGTGTTGAACCGGATAACTACTACATGATTGCAACTTCAGAACACCCCCTTACTGCTATGTTCATGGGGGAAACAATCCCTGAAAGTGATTTACCGCTACGTATCGTAGGAGTATCACCTTGTTTCCGAAGAGAAGTCGGCTCACATGGTCAATCCGATTTAGGAATATGGAGAGTTCACCAATTTACCAAGATTGAGCAAATCATTATCTCAACTCCTGAACAGTCTTGGGAACTTCAAGAAGAACTGTTACAGAACTGTCTTGACTTGTGGGATGCGCTTGACATGCATTACGAAGTTGTGAATATCTGCACAGGTGACATGGGGACCGTCGCTGCTCGAAAATACGACCTTGAGGCTTGGATTCCTGGTGCTAATCAATACAAGGAAATCGTTTCATGCTCGAATTGCACCGACTATCAAGCCAACAGATTACAAATTCGGTACGGGCAGCCAGGACATGCTGGTCAACCCATTGCACACACCCTCAACTCGACTGCCGTTGCCACTTCTCGAGCTTTAGTTGCGATAATGGAACAAAACCAGATGGAAGACGGACGTGTAAAGATTCCCAGCGCCTTACAGCCACTGATGGGTGGACAAGAAGTCCTC
>CABYOM010000053.1 GCA_902520595.1 uncultured Candidatus Poseidoniales archaeon
GGCTCAGTGCCGCTGAACGTAGCAGTAAGTTGGTCAATAGTAACGACGCTGGAACTCGTATCAGCAACAGGCAAATAGGGCATATCAACCAAAATCAAACTTCGATCATAATTTTCGCTGATGAAAATGCCGCGGGTTTCATCAGTGATTGAAGAATAAAATACATTCAAGAGGAAAACTTCAGACTGCCGTGAGGCGGGTAAACCATAGGCGTCAGGAGAGGTTAACAAATCCCAGAATGAAGCACCGCCGGAAACCGAACTATCCAGTAAGACTGAAGCTGTATCTTTGATATCTTGTGGCAAGAGAGGTAAACCTTGGACAAACTCGCTGCAGCCCGGACAATCAATTGTAGGGGCGATACCAGAGGATTTCATCAAAAACACGATGGAGACAGCAGAAGTATCTGGAACGTCGTTGAGAAGCGATTCAAGCGTATCTATTTGACGTAAATTTTCGGCAGGGTCTTGCTGTGAAACTTCAATCGAAGTATCTCCGGTGAGATTCGCCTGCACTAAAACCATCCCGAGTTGTCCTGAGTTGAAGTCATTGCTGTACACCTTCATACCCTCGACGGATGGTTCGTCAAACGGCGCCATCTCCAGCATGTCGATGTTTTCTTTGACGTTTGCTTGACCGTATGTTGCTGAAACCAAAATAAGAATTGCGAAAAAGGCGATGACACCACGATTGTATTTCATCGGAACATCGACAATCTTGACGAAGGCTTTCAATGGTGGATGCTTGGGTTTTCTCAAATCGAGCAAAAGGGTAAGGTTTGGAACCATGAACATCGTCAAAATGTACACGACCACAATTCCGCCTGAGAGTGCGATACCAACGGTCTGAATCGGTGCCATTGGCGTAAATACAAGCGACACAAATCCAATGACTGTCGTAACTGCTGACAGAAAGACTGCCTTTCCTGTAGAAGAAAGAGCCCCGCGTATTTTTTCCTTTTTCGTACCGCCCTCTTCGGCATACCGATTGGTAATGTGCAGTCCATATGAGACTCCGAGAGCCAATAAAATTGGCCCGACAATAATAACTGTCATCGTCACCTCATAATCCAGCCAACCGATAATACCTAATGTCCAAAATACCGCACATAATGTTGGAAGACCAGATATAATAACCACTTTCAAACCCTGTAAAGGACGAATACCAGTAAGACCGGTCTGCAAAACATCGCAATGGAATACAAAGAGACCTATTGCAACCAGAACAATAGCGAGAGGGAAAATATCCCAGAACATGTCAAACGTTCGTTCAGTGACTGCATTTGTGATAGGAACTGGACCTGTCAGTGTCATGTTAAGCCCGAATGCCTTAACGCCACGCTCTAATTGCTCGTTCGTTAGATCATTGACTTCACCCCATATACACATGCCGGCATCTGCATCTGGTTGGCCATTTTGCAAGTAGAGACATGGCCGCTCAAGGCTTTTCATTTCCTCCAATATTGCATTGGTGTCGCTGATGATGTCTTTTGCTGCAACTTCATCGTTGACTGCAATCGCCATGACTGCTCTGTCAAGCGTTCCATCGGGTACTTCTTTCTCTCCCTCGTATACGCAATCTGCAAAGCCACAGGAAATGTCTCTTGCTAATTTATCAAGTCCAGGTGAAGGAGAACCATCGTCCTCATACATTTCGTTGATGATTAAATCGGTTGTGTTTTGTGAAGGAATTTCATATCCACCGCCCAATTGGTCATCAGTAAGTGCAAATAATTCATTTAACGAACTTGCTGCTTGAGCCGATTGACAATCGTCTTGACCTAATCCACAACCCAATTGACCCAATTCTGTGATGAATGCTTCGCGAATTCGGGGTGCACTTGAATTCACTTCCTTGAGAACAGTAGAAATGGAAAGAAGGTAAATGACATCGTCGTTAAGGGTTTCAGAAGCATTGTTTGGATTTTGGCAAACAAAGGTCGAAATGCAAGGGTTAAGCAAATTCTCCACATAACTTATTTCCTGAAGTATTCTGACGTCTGTAATATTGTTTTGAGCGAAATTACCACCTTCAAGTTGGATGTAAATCACCATAACATTTGTCGACCAGTCTTCCTCAACCAGGTTTAACAGGCGTCCAACCTCGCTTCCATCTGGCAAGTAAACTTCAAGATCACCGTTGACATTTAAATCGGTCTCATTCACATCATCATCAAATTGTGTAAAATAAAGATCAAAAAAACCAGAGTGGCTAACGAAGAAAAGAGTCATCACAAGAAACACAATGACGGTCGCCAAAGGGAAACGAGTAATTGCTCCAATGGCACCAGATTTTTGCCACTCACGCTTGAGGCGAGTTGGAGCATCTAAAACTGCATCAATCGCCCGTTTTGAATCAAAGTCTTTCACTCGAGCAGTAATATCGATTGCACCGGATTGGATGCGTGAATTCCCCTCACGCTTTAACCTTGAAAAACGACCTTCAGGCGCTATTTTTGAAGGTTTTTCCGAGGGTTTTTCTTGACTCCCATCAACCAAGTATCTCGCCCCCGTTAACTTGTAATTGCTGGGCCTTCAAATGCCTGCCGATAGTTTGCACACCAATTTGCCACATTTCAAACAACGGCGAAGGGTGTATTGTTTATCCGTTGGTTTCAAAGGTAAGCCATCACAGCGCTGTTTGGACCCGCATCGTTCATGTGTGTGGGGCCAGGTGAGGCAAATGCCAGCCCCAGTACTAAACGATAAACGATGGTCAATTGACCTTGAGAAGCGGATACAAGAAGCCCATTCGGAAGACGCTGAGACATATTCAAATAGGTATTCATTCAATCCTGACAGCGGTAAAGAGATCTTCGTAATCGATACTCCTCCGCCGTATCCATCAGGTACCTGGCACATTGGTGCTGTCGCACAATATTCGATGATTGACGTCATTGCACGTTCACAACGCCTTCTCGGGAAAGAAGTGTATTTTCCTTGGGGCGTAGACAGAAACGGAATCAATATTGAATTCACAGTTGAAAAGAATACGAAGCGCAAGATGAAAACATATGACCGTGCTGAATTTCTAAAACTCTGTGAAGAAACAATTGAAACCTTTACTCAAGCAATGAGAAAGACAGCACGTCGAGTCGGACTGTCCTGCGATTATGACCGAGAATACCTTACCGATTCACCCGCATATCGAACCGTTACGCAATCAATTTTCATTGAACTTTTCAAAAAGGGCGCCATTATTGAAGACTTACGACCAAATATTTACGACCCTGTAGAAGGAACCACAATTGCTGACGCCGAAGTGGAGCGCCAATCAAGAAAAACACGACTGGTTGATGTTAAATGGATTTGCGATGATGGAACTGAAATTGTAATTTCAACAACACGGCCAGAAATGGTATGTGCATGTGGAGTCGTTGTCGTACACCCTGATGATGAACGCTACACGCATTTAGTTGGCAAAACAATTCAGCTCCCCTTGCCGGTTAACGGCCGCAGCACTTCGGTCGAAATTAGAACGCACGCCTCTGTAAAATCTGATTTTGGATCAGGCGTCTTGATGGTGTGTTCATTCGGCGATCAAAATGACGTTGCTATTTTCCGAGAACTTGGATTGACGCCTTTCCAAGCGATTAACCTGGATGGCAGACTTACTGAATTGGCCGGTCCTTTTGCTGGCATGAAAGTTTATGATGCACGAAATGCAGCAATTGAGTTGCTCGAAGAGCAGGGTAGTATTGCCAACATCGTCGAACGTGAACAGGAAATTCCAGTTTCTGAGCGAGGGAAGAACCCCGTTGAAATTATACTTCTCAAAGAGTGGTATGTTCGACAAACCCATGCCCAAGATAGAATGCGGGAGCACATTGAAGAAATTGATTTTCATCCACCTCGAAACAAGCAATTTTTGCTGGATTGGATGGATAATATCAGCATTGACTGGCCCATTTCCAGGCGACGTTGGTACCATACTGAGATACCAATTTGGTACAGTGAGGATGGTACAAAAATCATCGTTCCGCCGACTGGAACATATGTTCAACCGTGGTGTCAATCACCCCCAGATGGCAGTCAAGTCTTGTCGAGAGATACTCGCGAAGAACTTGGCCCCTATACCTCAATGAGGCAAGAACTCGGGGCACTGGTCGGAGAAGAAAAGGTATTCGACACATGGATGGATTCATCAAATTCGAATCTCTTTGTCAGTGGATACCTCAACGAACCTGAGGTGTTTGAGAAGGCCTTCCCAACAGCACTCCGGCCTCAAGGAAAAGAAATTGTGCGAACTTGGCTCTATTACACGTTACTCAAGTCAAACCTCCTGCTCGATAAACCCGGATTCAAGCATGTCTGGATTGATGGATTGGGTATGGACCCCTGGGGACGGAAAATGAGTAAATCTCTCGGTAACGGAATCGATGCTGACTCTGTTCTTGAATGTGGAGCAGGGGGACGTACAGGTTCATGGAAAGTCAAGGGGCCTGAAAAGACAGTCAGTTTGCGGGCAAATAAAATCGGCAGTGAATGCTTCCGACTTTGGAAAGCATGCGATGCACAAGTAGGGGATGACTTCCACATCAATCCCGAAGAAATAGAAAAGAAGTATTTTGGAGTTTTAACGAAGTTGTTTAACGTTGCTCGTTTTGCATCTCAATTCGAGATTCCAAGCGATTTAGAAACGGCTCCTGAAAATCTCTCCATTGAAGATAAATGGATTTTGGCAGAATTCAGTGAAACAATGGATACTGTGAAAACTGCTTGGGAGAATCTCGACATCTACAGTGCTACGCAAGCGCTCAAGACATTTGGAACAGGCGTCTTGCCAAGCCACTACCTCGAGATGGTAAAATCCCGTCTTTACGATGACGACATGGCAGCTTCATGGACACTCCACCGCATTGTTCGCGACTTCATGTCCGCATTCACGCCAGTGTGTCCTTTCTTTACACACCACATTTCAGAAACCATCTATGGCCGGTCTGCTGTTGAAATCGACGCATTCCCCGTCCGCCCAGATAGTTCGGTTGATCTTGGAACTGATGAGGGTGACCACTTACGAGGACTTTCAGCTCTGATTCAGTCCTTCAATGGCGACACTTGGAACGCCAAAAAAGAACAGGGTATTTCCTTAAACCAGCCCGTCTCTGGCATAGAAATTCCAGAGCCGTTACAAGACTTCACCGCAATTCTTACACGAATGCATCACTTAGAGTGATTACTCTTCTTCACCAAGAAGAAGCATTGATTGTCGTGTTGGCGGCATGTCAAGTTGACCCAATCGAAAGCCGACCAAACGAAGGCCTCGGTTGTGCTGAACATTGGTCGCAAAAAGGTGATCTGCGAGCCGCAAAAAGACATCGGGCTCGTCCATAGCAACTGGAATCGAACGACCATGTGTGTGGGTTTCAAACCCTGTGTAACGGATTTTTACTTCGGCGAGACGACCTGAAATTCCCATTTCTTTTGAACGCTTTAGCACTCTTTCTGTCAATGAACGCAACACGTCAAGAACCGCTTCATGGTCGGTTTGGTCAGAAGAGAAGGTTCGCTCTTTACCAATAGATTTTCGACTTCGTAATTGGCTTACTTCAGAACTTGTCGTCCCATCGACCACCTGCATGAGCCACGCAGCAAATCGTTCACCTGCCATTCTCCCCAAAGCCAGTTCACCCAACACGTACGCCTCATCAACAGTAACAAATCCCCATTCAGCGAGTTGAGTGGCCCTTTTTGGTCCAATTCCTGGGACTTCGCGCAATGACCTTCCTTCAAAAAAATCTCCAATTTCGTCAGGTAAGATTCGAAAGATTCCTTTCGGCTTATTGACTTCACTCGACATCTTAGCAAGAATTCTCGTTGGTGCAATTCCGAACGAAGCTGTTAATCCAACTTCTTTTTCGATACGATCTTGAAGTGTTCGGCAAAGCGCATATGCAGCATCCCAATCACCGTTAACTCGCTCGGTGACATCTAAATAGGCCTCATCAATACTCGCTTTCTCAAAATATTGAGCAGGTTCTTTGAGTATTTTCATCACTTGACGTGAGGCTCGACTGTATAATCCTCGGCTTCCCCGAATGTAGTGCCCTGGGCCGAATGGATGGCCAGGACAACGGCGCCATGCCTCACTTACTGGCATGGCTGATCGTATACCAAATGCTCGGGCAGCATAATTGCATGTCGAAACAATCCCCCGCCCTCTCCCCCCTTGTGGATCTGAGCCAATGATCAACGGCTTTTCAGGGTCCAAATCGTGGTGGAGTATTTCGACAGCGGCAAAAAAAGCATCAAGGTCGCAATGTACCAAGATTCTCTCTTGAGAAGAATCGGAAACCTCAAACTGAGGTGCGGGTCCTTCTGACATGACATGATAGTGT
>CABYOM010000054.1 GCA_902520595.1 uncultured Candidatus Poseidoniales archaeon
GGGAACAAATCGTTGTTCCATTCGAAGCATTCGCTGTTAATCTGTTTAACAGTGCGTTTGTTGGATTGACGTGCATCGTTTCAGGGTACTGGATGACACAATACAAGAAAAAGGGAATTCACCTCGCATTTTTATCCATTATCATCTCTTTTTTCTTGAGTCTCGCAGCGGTATCTTTAGGAGCCGATGGTGGCTTAGGGGCAGCTCTTGGTAACGATTCTGCAGCGTTTACTCTCGTTGCCGTAACTCAAGGTATATGCTCAGTCATATGCGGTCTTATCGTAGCCATTCCTCTCTTGAGTTCCGGTCAAGGGATGGATGACTCATCACTTTTTAGAACACTGAAATAATCAACAACCTCCAACTCTTCGTTGGTCTATGGGGAAGTTACTCACTGGCCAAGCAGCAACATATGTCGAAGAATTATGGATTCATACCGATGAACGGTATGAGATTCGCTGCATTACTGCTGATGTCCAACGCGTCGTCAAAGAAAGCGGTATTGCTGACGGTTTGGTTCTCGTCAATCCAATGCACATCACTGCATCCTGTTATGTGAACGATCTGGAGTATGGTTTACATCATGATATCATGAAGTGGTTGGAAAAAGTGGCTCCATTTTACGGTCGTGATGGGAAGGATGGCGAGGAATATCATCATCATCGAACGGGTGAAGATAACGGTGATGCGCATTTGAAACGGCAATTACTAGGCCAGCAAGTCACCATGCCCGTGCGAGAAGGAAGTCTTCATCTGGGTACTTGGGAGCAAATTCACTACGCAGAATTTGATGGATGCAGGGACAAAAGAATACTTGTCAAAGTGATTGGAATACTTACTTCGTAAAGTGTTTATCAATGCCTTTTTCTCTCCCAAGTGTTTTACACCCTCTTGATTTGGTTTATCTATGTCACTCGAAGGAGTTCATCTCGATAGAGGATTTTTTCAATTTACTACACCATACAGTTGGCTGAGTTGGATTTTTTGGGTTATTGGCCTATTGATGGTTGTTGCCGGGCTGGCAACGTTCTTGGAAGGTGGTGGAATTATTGCTGCATTTGGATTTTTACTTATCGCTCTTCTTTCGCCAGCATCGTTGGAGACAGACCTTCACAATGTTCGAAAGAATGCACCACAGCCTGACGACCTTGAGACCGACGCACTCAAGAACGGATACGAACTTGAATCATGGTTTTTTGGACGCTCTTCATATAGCCCGACCAATGACCCAAATGATTGGATTCTTCCAGCACCAGGGCCTTCGACATGGAATCAAGATGACCGGTATGCCGCCGATGGTGACGGAACTCCTCTTCCCGAGCATCCTACCAAAGTGGGAACTCCAATTCCGGCTACATTTGCCACTTTTGGCCTCAGCATGGTGTTGTTCATTCTTTTCCTCTCCATCTCATTAGGAATGCTTGTACTGGATGAGAAAGCGATGGTTGACAATGGGGAAATGCTGGCTGAAGACGCTACCATGAAATACACACCAATCATCATGAGTATAATCGGTTTAATTTGGCTGTTACTCGGCTTCTTCCAACACAAGAGGCAACAACAAATGATTGACACGCCCACTTCATTGGTTCGTTCAGTTGCTGTGGGTTCGGCTGAACTCGTTGGTCAGGTGCGCCCCGCACCTGAGCAATGGATTAACGTCGTCGTTGATGGAAACCACAACCGAGTAATTCCTGGTTGCGTTGATTACAGGTGGGAATATGAAGTCTATGTTTGCCGTAAGGTAACCTCTACCGACTCAGATGGAAATACTACGACAAGAGAAGAATGCAACTGGCAAAGTGTTCGCTCGGATCACGGCTACGTACCTTTCATGCTTCATGATGGCACCGGAGGAATACGTGTGGAGTCAAGTAGTTTCAAGAAAAAAGATCTTGGAAACTATGTCAAGAGATGGACATCAAGCCATGCAGATACACTTCGCGACCATTTCCAAACCGAATTTGCTGCTCGGTTATTCCGTAATGGAGATGTTCGTAAGCACCGTTGGACTGCATATGCTCTTCGAATCGGCAATCCAGTCTATCTATTAGGAATGGTAAAACCACGGTCGAAGGAGGAAATGGCCCAAGAGAATCTTGACGGCACAGTTGGCCACACCGCAATCTCAGTTCATGGTGAAAACAGTCCTGGAATGAAAGCAAATATTCAGCGAGGCACTGAACTAGCGAATCTCGGAAAAATACGCTCTTCTGCTGAACTGCTGATTATGCCTATAGTTTGCATCTTATGTGGCATAAGTATGTTTGCGCTCATTTGATTTTTCCATAGAGTTCAAGTCCTTTGTAGCCCACCGAACTTCATGGATGGCAGCGCGCCAAAATTTGACGGCGGATTTTTTGTTGCCTCGCTCCCATACACCCAGAATATGCTGTTTGGCTGGTTGTTCGGCGTACTGCTCTATATTTACGGCTTCTTTCTAAGCCCCTTTTGGGCTCTTACGGGCCTTGTTATTCTCTTCTACACAACACCGCACCCCTTTGCACAAGAATTAGGTCAATACAAAGAAAAGGTAACCGATGTTAAATTTCTTGAAGCCTATGCAAAAGAACGTGGCTTCACTTCAGAAGAATACTGGATGAAAGAGAGTTTGGAAACTGAAAATAGTGCTTCAGGAAGTTGGAACTTCCCTGCTCCAAGCCGTCAGGTGTGGAATAACGAAAATCCCTATACTGAAGATGACGAAGGTTCACTTCTTCTCGAACATCCGTTCATGATCGGTACGCCTCAACCCCCTCTTCTCACACTTCGAGCAGTCTACTTTACTCTCGGACTCTTCATGCTCCAGTATTGGGGTGTCATCAATGCACTAAAAGATAATTTAGACACTTTTGGTTTCTTTTTCAGTTTCCTTCTTGATGATAATTCCAATACGGGATTATTCATCGTCGTTCTCTTCGTAATTGCCATCGGTTACATGGTATTGTACCTCCTGATTTTGTTGTATGGCTGGATGAGGAGAATGATTGATACAATCAACATGATTGACTTACCAACTACTCTGGTCAACGATGTGGTGAAGGGTGAAGTTGAACTGATTGGACAGGTTCGACCAGGCCCGCAAAAGGCCGTGAAGATCTTTGTCGATGATAACCCTGAAATGGCCTGTTCAAACCTTGTTTGCTTTGAATGGGTTCGTGAAGATTTTTCTGGCGAGGTTGACAGTCAAGGTCGCTCATCCAACACTTTTTTCCAAACCCAAATGAATTCTCTTAACCGTCTGCTCAAAAATTTTGCAGACTGGCTGTTCGTGAGGGAGCCTTTGCATTCAGAAGAATCAGCTCGCCAACGTGGAGGCATTCCTTTCATCCTGCATGACGGCAGTGGGGGTATTCGAATTGAACCGTCAATGTTTCACCAAATTCGCTATCAAGAACCTCTGAAAGTCTGGAATGTAGGAAAGGTTCGTTGGACGCTTTACGGATTGCGTCTTGGCGATCCTGTTTACATACGTGGAGAATTGTCCTCACGTCCTAAAAAAGAGTTGGCGGAAGAGAATCTCATCGATGCACCGAAAAACGCGTTGATGAAGGTTCAAGGGCAAAATAAAACTCCAGAGTATGAATACGTACTTGCCCAAGGCTCTGAACACAGCATCTTGGCTTACACCTATTCTGTGTTTGAGACATTTTATTTACCGATGTTTTACTTGCTGTTATTTTTGATAATGGCGATAGCATGAAGTTATCAGCCAACACGCTTTGGTAGAGTCATGGCAGAAGATGTAGTCATTGTAGGCGGAGCACGAACACCCTTTTGTGAATGGGTTGGCGGAAAGCGAGGCGACGGTAAGCAAGGTGGCTTGTTGAAGTCCGTGAGCGCACAAGATCTTGGTGGTCTAGCCATTCAAGGTGCCTTAGATAAAACAGGGACTGATCCTGCTTCAGTAGACCATGTTGTTATGGGCTATGCTTTGCAAACCTGTTCTCAATCGATTTATGGCTCCCGCCATGCTGGATTAAAGGGTGGAATCCCTCAAGAAGTCCCAATGCTTACGCTCTCAAGAATTTGCGGCTCAGGTGTACAATCGATTGTAACCGGCGCTCAAATGATTATGCTCGGAGAAGCCTCAACTGTTGTTTCAGGAGGTATGGAAAACCTGAGCCAAGCGCCGCACGTCATGCGTGGTGGTCGTGAGGGATGGAAGCTGGGACGTTCTCCGAAGGTCGAGGATTACATGATGACCAATCTACAAGATACTACATGTGGATTATTCATGGCTCAGACTTCGGACGAAATCTGTAATCGAAAAGGAGTCACTCGTGAAGAAATTGATGCGTATGCTGCTCGTTCACACGCTCGAACAACTGCTTCTATAGAAAATGACGTCTTTGAACAGGAAATCATTCCAGTGACCATCAAGAGTCGCCGGGGCGATACAATTGTCACTCACAAAGACGAAGACCACGTTGTCAAAAACACAACCGCAGAATCGCTCTCTCGATTGCCGACTGCTTTTGGTCCTGAGTCATTTGTGACTGCAGGTAATGCTTCAGGAGTCGTTGACGGTGCAGCAGCAGTTGTCATCAAGTCCGCTTCGCAAGCGGCAGCAGACGGTGATGCACCTCTGGCTCGAATTGTCTCATGGGGAATTGTAGGTCTTGAGCCTGCAATTATGGCCTATGGGCCAGTTCCTTCATCCCGTAAGGCTCTGGAGAAAGCTGGACTTACAACAGATGATATTGATCGTTGGGAAATTAACGAGGCATTCGCCGGACAAGCAGTTGCTTGTATCAAAGATCTGGAAATTGATGTTGAAAAAGTCAATGTCAACGGTGGAGCAGTTGGACTCGGCCATCCACTGGCAGCAACCGGAACACGACTTGTGTTGACACTCGCTTACGAATTGAAGCGAAGCGGCGGCAAATACGGTGTAGCCACCGCATGCATAGGCGGCGGTCAAGGCATTGCTATGGTTATTGAATCACTTTGATTTGTCCTCAACCCTCTGTAAAAGCCTGATTCGTGTTCCTCGTGAAACATGATTCTATAAGTGAGTCAAACATAATCGATGCATGGAAACTCTTGCTGTCGTCACATTTTGGATATCATCAATACTGATTCTCCCGTTATGGAGTCTCATGTGGTTCATGCCTAAACATGAGATTACCAAGAAATTTGTTGGTGATATTCGCTGGTCGGTTTTGCCACTGCTTATCCCATACTCGATTCTTGCTCTACCGAACGCGCCGGATATTCTCCTCACGTTCATGACTCAAATGCCAACACCGGAATTGGTAGTTGAACTGTTTGAAGATGAAACGGTCATCGCTCTCGCTTGGTTACACATGCTTGCATTCGACCTGTTCGTGGGCCGATATGTCTGGCTACGTATGCTCGCTGCAGACCGTCCGATGTATGTATCGACTCCGATTCTTATCATTTGCACAATGATGTCTCCACTCGGATTCCTCCTTGGGCTTTTGGCTACTTGGAAACAACGTGATCTCGGAGATATTCATTTTGAAAATAATTCCACACCAGCAGTTGATGCTTGAGAGGATGTTTCAAGTCTCTGCGCTCTCTGCGACAACCATGGCTGCAAAGCACAACTTAGATTGCAGCCATATCCCTTTTGCGATGCCTGAAAGGAAATGCACCCTTCATCAAAACTGGAAACATCTTACATTCATGCACTGGAAAGTGGATATAAAATCACTTGAGCCTCATATTCCAGAAGGTTTGGAAATTGATCTCTACAACGGAGATGCTTTCATTGGTGTGATTCCCTTCATTATGGAAAAGGTTCGGCCACGAGGTCTTCCATGGCTGCCTTTTATCTCGACCTTTGGTGAATTTAACATTCGGGCATATGTAACCAAAGACGGCATCCCCGGCGTTTTGTTTCTTACACTCGATGCGCAAAGCCGAGTGACATGTTACCACGCACCTCGCTCGTATGGACTCCCCTACAGATACGCAAAATGCAATGTACGCGTTGAAAGTGAAGAGCACTATTCATGGAAATCCCGTCGTAAAGATGGCGGTCAATCCTTGATTGGAACAACCAAGCGTCTAGGAATTGTTGAGCGTGCTGCTGAGGGTTCATTGGAATATTTCTTGTTCGAGCGGTACAGTTTGTACACTTGGCATGATGGGATGATAAAACGTGCTTATACTCATCACCTGCCTTGGAAATACAGCACAGCTGAAGTCGAGGTTCAAAGCAATACATTGCTCGATTCGTATAACCTCAACGTTAAGGATTCACTGCAACCT
>CABYOM010000055.1 GCA_902520595.1 uncultured Candidatus Poseidoniales archaeon
AACCACTCCGTACCACTCTAATCGGCCAGGTTCAAGACAGGCTATACGCGTCCCAGTCGCTTCAATTTGAGCAGTTACATCTTGCCAGTGGGAAACCAATTCTGCCAACTGCTCAGCAACCTCAACAACATGTCCACTTTCAGCATCTAAACTTTCGAGCAACACTTCGAGTTCTTCTGTGAGGTCGTGAGCTACATCACTCATGGCTTGTAATTCTGCCAACATGCGTGTGACTTTAGGGAGATTTTTACGAGCGTCCTCAATCGACACTATCCGAGCCCCTTTCGGAAGTTCGCGTAAAGCCTCTTCCTCATCGACCAATGAACATACATCCATAGGGCGTCCTGTAAAGAAAGGAAGATCTGAATGTTCTTTCACATGAGTTCCTTCACTTGGAGGAACTTCAAGTCATCGGAAAGTATGTTTGATTTTGGCCGTTTTTGAGGGGTCATGGAAATAATCGAGCAGATTCTGTCAAATCGCCGAAACCGGGGTTTGCAAACTTGGAACAATCTTGCGAGCAACTTTCATTACGAAAATTGACGCAAGACCCGCCCATATAAACAACTCAACAATCATAACTACGTAATAGACTGGCCCAAACTGTTTCAAGAGAACAATGGCATCGTAAGGAACGCCGTAAAAGGCCATGTAGGCTGCTTGTGAGAGGAGGCTAGAGGAAAACCAAACAACGACTGCGAACCAAAAAATTGTGCCTAATTTCCAATCTTCTTTTTGCGCATATTCCTTTGCCATGTGTAAATATTGTTTTTCAAACACTTAAGTTCTTTGTATTCTTGCGTAATTTTAAATTAAATTCTTTCCTTAATGTGCCTACAAAGGTAATTTAATTACCGGAAAAGGGTTTATTCTTGCTCTGATAGCGTGAGTGCCGGAAGTCGAGAGACTGCAGATGGATCTATTTTTTCAAGTGCGTGATGTATCGCTTGAATCCATTCAATTGCAACTGCATCTTCCCCACCGACCGAAAGTAAAGATTCGAGCCATTCCTCCGCAGCGGGTTTGTCTTCAATGAACAAATTAATGCGATGAAGTGCAAGATAAGCCATCGGATTGAGGTGTTCTTCTTCTGCATCCCATCCTTTTTCAAAACATGCAATTGCTCCAGTTTCTCCGTCTATTTGGCCGCGCTGAAGTGCAACCATCCCCGCTTGACTCCAAGCAAGTGGCAATCTACCAATCAAGAGCCCACGGAAGACGAGCCAGGTTTGACCGCCACCAAGCATGACGAGTGAAAGAAAACCTGACCATTGCTCAAATTGATTCAGACTCTCCCAAGTTTGAATCATTAATCCGCCTACGCCAACACAAAAGAAAAATCCAGAAAAGGGTGCGAGTAATACCTCTCTTCGAGTACGAACTAAATGATGAATACCGGCAAGTAGACCGAAAGATCCAATCGCAGTAAGCAGTACAAGATGCCCGGTTACGGTTACTGGATTAGGAGCCATTTGACCAACAGCGGCCATCGATGCGACAGAAAGAATGAACAAACCAAACCTTCGCGAAGGTCGTGGGAAAGGTTGGCTTTTAGAGCCAATGAACAATAGAAGACCGACTGCTGCTTCAAAGCAGATAAGAATCCATTGCAGCGTATTCGTTTCGAATGTAAGCATACTTAGCCCTCCAAATCAATCGAGGAAACGGCGCTTTTTGACCCTTTGCTAAGCCTTGTGATAAGCAGTCCCTCGAATTATTTCGGTAGCTCTATACAGTTGTTCGACCAATAAAACACTGGCGATTTCGTGCGGAAATGTCATTTTTGAAAGTGAAAGACGTAGAGCGTGTTCTGAAATTCCATCGGAGGGCCAACCTTGTGCAGGCCCAATAGCAAGGTGGGTTTCTTCACCGGCAATATTCCAGTCATGTACTCGCTTTGAGAATTGAATCGAATCGAGTAATTCTCCGCCCTCGTCCATGTAAACAACAGCGCCTTTCTTCTTTTCTAGAAGGGTGACATAGGCCCCCAGTGACAACTTATCAGAATGATATTCTATGCGAATTCCTCGCGATACCAAGCGTTGAGAATACATTTGGATAAGTTCACGGTTTGCCTTTTCTTTGGGCGTGCCATGAAGGTGCACAGTAATCCTTGCCATGGTTTCGCCAGTGCGTCCTTATTGATGAAGTCACCATGCCCTTCGCACAAAATCTCATAGGTAATGGCATTTAATCGTAAAACATGGGTTGGTGGCCATTTGGGCGGAAAGCGAAATCGAATCGCGCTCCAGTTAGCGACCCGTTGCTGAAGGACAATAGGATTTTGATTTCAGAACTTCGAGATGCCTGCGAATTAAATTTCGACAATCCCGAGGAAGCCCGCAGACAGATTCGTAGAATGCAAGTGGAATGGAGTGATGCCGCTCAACACGGAATCCTAACCGATGTCAATCGAAGTGGGCTCGATGCCCGGGCGTTTCGTTTGCTCACGTGCGACGACCGAGAGTGGATGGCTTGGCTCGACAATCTTGAATTTTGGAAGCCCGGTTGGAAACCTGAGAGGGATGACGAGGATTGAATAAGGGGTGGCTCTAGGGTCTAAATGATGAGTCAAACTCCTACCCTTCACATGCTCTACACCTGCCCATTTTGTTGGAAGGTTCGAGGTTTGATTGAACACCTTGAACTCGATATCAATTACGTTGCTGTTAACGGAATGAGAATTAAGAAAGACGTCAGTTTTGCAGGTGATTGGGGTAAAGTACCCATATTCACTGATGAAACTGGTGGCTACCATGTTGATTCAACACCACTTCTCAAGCACATTGACGCAACGTACAATTCCGGAAAATTAGCAGCACTTGGTGATGCTGAACGTCAGGCAGAATGGCTTGATTGGGCGGATACAAAAATGTCGAAAGCAACAATTCCAATTTTGTATGGTAGTATCGGTTCCGCTTTGAAGACGACCGTGCGTATTTCCAAAATTGAAAAATTTGGATTCTTTGCTAAGAGATTGTATGCATGGGCTGGATTCCCCGTCATGTGGGGTATTATCGCCCGTAAAAGAGTCAAAAAAGACGGTCGAAAACCCAAGCAATTATGGCACGATTTATTGACTGAATTTACCGATGCTCATGAAGGTAAGAACTTCTTTGGAGGAGACAGCCCTGACTTGGTTGATTTTTCAGTATTTGGCTACATGCGATCCATCTCTCCATTCCCTCAATTTTCATTATTGCAAGACCATGAAACCGGAATGGCATGGTATCAACGCATGGAACAATCCATATGACCAGGTGATGTAGTGTCAGTTCAATATCGAGGTATTGAATTCGAGCCAGTAAAGGCAGGACAAGTCTTCCTCGGTACTGAAAAAGGCGGATGGATGTATGGTGGTCAACGGCCTCGACACGAAGTTCGATGCCCTGAATTCTATGTGACAAAGACCGTTTTATCACAGCCGCAATTGAAAGAATTGCTCAGCATCAAAGACGGGGATGTTCAATTAGCAGGCGAACAGATTCAGCATATTTGTCTCGACCTCACCAACACACTCGATGCTACGCATTTCGGATTGGATACATCAAAAAATTGGGAAGTTCGCTGTCCAAGCGAAGGCGAGTGGAAGCGGGCACATGAGATGCTTGACTTGAAGTTAGAACCTGGCAAAATTGAAATTTTAGCAGACGGTGTTTCAGATAATTATCGTGGTGCGATGATGGATGGTCGACCGCGTCCTTTTGAGGGCTTAGGGCCAATGGCTCGTCATCGTGCTGCAATAGAGGCGCACCCTCGCCAAGAAGGCGTCACCGCACTGTCAAGTGCTCCAATGGACCGAGAATTGAGCGAGATTGTAATCCGTCTTGTCGTTACACCAATCCGGGAAGGAGATGCTGTGCGAGTACCGCTGAATGCTGATTTTTCTGCGAACATTCGTGGAGAGATTTTCTGGACTTTTCTTCTAGGCGTGATACCTTCATTTGCCATTCCCATCGCAAGAGGTATGGGGGGGTATGCAACTACTGGCTGGGCGAATTTGCTGTTCGGTGGTTTGTGTGCAGGATTTGTCACCGGCGCCTTCTGGCGACCTCGTAGGCCGACCATTCTGTTTGAAGATGTGGAAAATTAACCGTCAACATTAGGCGTAACGAGAGTCTCCCAATATGAATCTTGACGGATTGCATCAGCTGCGCAAATTGCTGCCATGTTGACGATGTGACGTACGCCGTCTTGGCGTGCAACAAGTTGTACAGGCTTGTCCATCCCCTCAAGTATTGGACCGGTCATTTCTGCATCTCCAAGTTCTTCAAGCAATTTGTAAGCGATATTTGCAGCGGCAAGGTTTGGCAAAACGAGAACGTTTGCTGGACCTTTGAAATCCATAAACGGATATTCGGTTTGGACATCGCCATTGAGTGCCGTGTCCGCTTGCATAGGCCCATCAATAACCAATGACGGATCGAGTTCTCGAGCGAATTCAATCGCATCTTCAATTCTCTCAGAACGTTGAGCTCGGCTCGAGCCAAAATTAGAAAAGGACAACATTGCAACTCGTGGAGCGACACCAAAACGACGAGCAACTTTGGCTGTTTGAACCGCTATCTCAGCCAATGTGCGACTGTCAGGATATACATTCACCGTCGCGTCCGCTAAGAAAATTGTCCTCCCCTTGACATTCATCATATAGCATCCAACAACACAGTGGGCATTATCATCAGGTCCTATGAGTTCAAGAGTAGGGCGCAAAACATCACCATAATTTCGACTAACGCCACCTACAAATCCGTCGGCATCGCCGTTCATGACCATTTGACTTGCAAAATATGGTCGGGATTTGAGTATTCGGTGAGCATCGGGGTATGTCATCCCTTTTCTGCTACGTCTTTCCATCAATTTTTCCGCAAAAATACCTTTCCTGCGTTTGTCTTTTCTCGGATCAAAGACCTCATATTCGAAATGTAAACCCAGTTCGTCTATCATTCGCTCAATGCGCTTTACTGGACCTAAAAGAATCGGGTAACAGATTTTCTGCTCGACCAATTGTGCCGCTGCACGTAACACTTTCTCATTATCGCCTTCTGGGAAAACAATGCGCTTTTCTTTCCCGCGAACCTGGTTAATGACGTGCCTCATAATGGAATATGAAAGACCAAGGCGTGCTTCCAATTGCTCACGATAATCTACGATTGAAAACTCATCAGGTTGGACGGCGGCTATGCCTTCCTCAACTGCTGCCTGCGCAACTGCTGATGCTTCCCAGATCAGAACTCTCCTATCGAACGGTTTTGGAATGATATAGTCTGGACCATACTGCATCGTTGCCCCATCATAAGCAGCTGAGATATAATCTGGAACGGGTTCTTTGGCAAGTTGAGCGAGTGCATGCGTAGCAGCCATCTTCATTCCTTGCGTGATGTCTCGAGCACGCACGTCCAATGCTCCTCGGAAGATATAGGGGAAACCTAGGACGTTGTTGACTTGATTAGAATAATCTGACCGGCCCGTTGCGATAATGGCGTCTTCACGAACGTCGAGTATTTCCTCAGGAGTAATTTCAGGAGTTGGATTTGCAAGTGCGAAAATTATTGGTTTCTCTGCCATTGAAGCAACCATTTCCTTGCTAACGAGACCGCCTTTTGATAGTCCGAGCATGACATCAGCATCCCGTAAGGCATCTGCAAGATTTCCAGCTTCTCTATCATGAGCGAAAGGGGCTTTGTATTCATTTAATTCACCAGCCTCAAGACGGGATTTCGTGACGATTCCTTTGCTGTCGACCATTGAAATATTTTCTCGCTGAACGCCGATTGCAACGTAGTGATTCGCGCACGCAATAGCACTCGCTCCTGCGCCGATTACAACGACTTTAATCGAATCAAGACTCTTTTCTTGGAGTTCAACTGCGTTCAGTAACGCTGCAGCAGAAATGATTGCAGTTCCATGTTGGTCATCATGCATGACAGGAATGTCGGTTGCTTCAGCGATACGGCGCTCAATCTCAAAGCACTCTGGCGCTTTAATGTCTTCAAGGTTTATTCCACCGAATGTTTTGGAAATATTGACAACTGTCTCAATGAATGACTCTGGATCTTCAGTGTCAACCTCAATATCAAAAACGTCAATATCTGCAAATGTTTTGAGTAAAAGTCCCTTACCTTCCATTACGGGTTTACTGGCAAGTGCTCCAATGTTTCCCAAT
>CABYOM010000056.1 GCA_902520595.1 uncultured Candidatus Poseidoniales archaeon
ATGTCCAGTGACTCGAACATCGGACTGTGTTTCGAGCGGAATATGGTATTCTACACCGATAAGGATTGGGTATGCGCCTATTTGTCTGCCGAATGTAATACCTGCTTTCCCACGGCAATGTTCCGCAGTGTGCGCTTCAGACTGGTGGACGGCAAGTCGTGTCCGTCCGTCGTGTGCCTCCCAATGCACATCGGATAAAATCTTACCTAAGGGGAATAATTCTTCAAGAAGCGGCCCATCAATTGTATCTCGAACGCTGGATTTGAACATGTTAAATTCCTTTTGAGGTATCTCTTGGAACCCCGAACCTTCGACTTGTCGTATGTTGATTCTCCGCAGCAGTAGCCCTTCTCTGCGAATTTCATGGAGTAAATCGAGGTTCATTTGGTATGTGGCTTCTGTTTCACCGTTGAGTCCAGCAATGAAGTTGAGGCCCGGTAAGAGTCGTGGCAAACCTCGTTCACCACGTTCTTTTCCATATTTGTTGATGAGGCGAATAGCTGACTTTAATTGGCCAGAGTCACAATTCAACCAATTCGCTTGGTGAACACTTGGGTCTGCAGATTCAAGACCAAAGGAAAGAACTGCTCCATCAGAAAGCGTTTGGGTGAGTGTCTTCGTGATCTCTTCTGATTCTTCGAGATTCTCTGCAATAATGGATGGGTTTCCGTTATCGGTATGGAGGATGCCAAGGCGTTCATCTTCGCGTAAACCGTGTAAAAGTTGTGCAATTGGTTCAGGATTTGGAATTGGGTATTCCAATTCTCTCACACCTTCTGCCATGTAGGTGTAGGTATCGGTCATGCCGCCAAGTCGGACGTGTTGAACGCCAGCATCATGCGCTCTGCGAACTTCTTCGATAATATCCTCTGGCGTGCGCCAAATGGGTACGCCTTTCTTTGGCTCAATACAGAACTTACATCCCCGTTTGTAACGCACACATCCTTGGTAGACTTCGACTTCATAGGTAAGCGGGCCTCTCTTCTCTACAGTTCCCAAGTCTGGGTGTTCAGTTACTGCTTTGCTTAACGCACCCATTTGCGCCCACTGTGTCCATTGTTCTGCATTTCGGCGTGTGTGCTTCCACTTTCCAGTCTGTAGATATGTGTGAAGAGTGGCGTCGGTATCCTGTACTGCCAAAAAGAGATTATTTCTTAGGGGTGTCCATCCTTGTTGTTTCCATCCACGAATAGCCCACCCACCAAACAAAGCAGGAATCTCTGCGGGTAAGTCACGTATGATGTTCCGAGTTTCTTTGAGTGAAAGAGGCGTTCCTCGTAAATATCGTCCGGGGACAACCGCACCGGCGAGGCAGGCTAATCCCTCAATAGTGGAAAGTCGATTTTTGGCCCAACCGTCTCCCTTCGTTCGTACCAAATCTCTCCATTGATCTATGGTGACGTATTCATAATCAATTTTGGCTTGTTCTAAAACACCGCAAAGATAGCGAATGTGAAATCCAACATAGGGCGGAACTCCAAACGCAGCGGGCTCGTCTTCATAGCCATCAAGTATCAACCATTTCGGCGACGATACCTCGACCATAATGGCGAACCTCAAGTTGGTTGCCTTCAATCCTTCTTCTGTCGGCGACGTCGAGGGCGCTTCTTTGCATCTTCTTCTTCTTCACGGAGTGCTTGAAGTTCGCGAGCGGATTTACCTTCGGAATTCTTGTTTCCGTCACGCTTTCCACCTCGTCCACCACCTTTCTTACCGCCTTGAGAGACATCGACTTTGATTCGACGCCCAAGCAATTCGGAACCGTTGAGTTTTGAAACGACTTCTTCACCCTTGTCCATTTCTTTGATGAAGGCAAATGCGAAGCCCTTTGGTTTTCCATCCCCGCTGGTTGCAATCACAAGTCCGTTCACGGTAGCAATTCCATCAAACATCGCTTTGATGTTTTCTTCAGTGGCTTTGAATGGAAGGTTTCCAATGTAGAGTTTGAGTCCCTCAGGGTCTTTTCTCTTCTCTCTTTTACCTTTCTTATCATCGCTGTCAGCATCACGGACACCAATTTTACGTCCGTTGATCTTGTGGCCGTTGAGTTTGGCAATCGCTGCATCAGCATGTGATTTTTCAGAGTATGTAACGAAGCCAAAGCCTCTGTTAACGCCGTTATCATCGGTGAGAACAATACAATCGGTCATGTCGCCATGTTCAGCGAACAGTGCACGTAACTCTTCAGTTCCAACTTCGCGTGGAAGTCCGCCGATGAACAATCGGCAACCTGGAGCATTGCGAGGTCGACGACCTTTTCCTCCACTTTCCCCTTCAAATCGGAAATAGCTTCGTTCTCGTCCGTCTTCACGAACGTCAGCGGCGATAAATGTGGCACGTCCTGCAGGTCCTTTGGCAAACATTGCTTCCGCAGCGCCACCCCATCGCTTTCCAGAGTTGTTGAGCACACTTGCACCTTGGTCCAGTTCATCCCATCCAGCGCCATAATTATCTGCAAGAGCACGGTATGATTGGTAGTTACATGTAGGACAACGGACGTTCCAGTCACCATCAAGGTCTGCAACAAGCACATCACCGCAAGGTGGGCAAATCGCATGAAGAACACCGCAGTCATCACGGTCTCGGAAACTGATTCGCAAAACAGGGCTGACTTCTTTGACTTCTGCTCGACAGACATCACGTCGACGAACTGCATCAGCAGTTTGGTGCATGTAACGGTCAACAATTCCAGTTACGTGGAATTGTCCGTAGAGATGTTCAGGGAGGACACTACCAGGTTTTCCTTCGATACAAATCACTTGAGCTTCGCCGTTCTTCTCATTGAGTTTTACAATTTCACAAAGTACGGTGTCGCCAACTTCAGGCATGACGATTTTCTTTCCAGCAGAAACAGTTGCAGTTCCATTCTCGATGGAGAGCATCCCTGTAGTGGTTGCTAAAATCTTACCATCGATTTCAATGGTTCCTTCTCCAGCCTCGCATTCTGCTGAGGTTGATACGTGTGTTCCGGGGGTGACGAGGCTCGGCGTCATATTTTTCATTCCTGTAGCAAACATGGCCCGATGTAGGTCGCATGCTGTGTCGCTTGATTGAACGGGTGTGCTTACCCCTTTTCAACCCCTCATATGACGAAGTTGGCATTATGCGTCCTCGTCTTCGAGCAACTTCGCATCACCGGGTTGGTAAAAGCGCCAGCAACGGACCGTGGTTGTAGCCTTTTTCTTGGTATGGTGGAGATAAGTCGGTGGCAGTCGAAACTCGGTTTCGAGCATGGCCTCTGACTCGTACCCATAATCGCGTCCAAGTGCTTGAACGTGCTTTGATTGTGCGCTATGAAGAAGATGAACGACCGGTGCTCCTAACGAGAATGCGTATTCTAAAAGTGGGCGATCTGCCTTAGCAGTTTGAACTCCCCAGGGTGGATTCATTATCACAATATCTGGGGCGATGGTTGGCTTTGCACTTTGAAGCGAAATGTGCTCATGGATGATTTCTACTTCCCCATCGCATCGAGAAGAAAGCCGTTCAGCATTTGCCTCTATGCGTTCAACCGCTTGAATGTCTGATTCAACCAGCGTGACATGTTGTGCACCGAGCATCAAGCAACCAAATCCAAGAATTCCATTTCCTGCCCCGAGATCAAGGACTCTTTTTGCTTCTATAAAGTCAACTTGATCAATACCAAGAATCCAGTAGGCTGCAAGATCTCCTTCAGTTGCGTATTGCTCAAGTTCAACAGAAGTACACGGGTGAGGGTGCAACTTTGATAATTCAATTGCCAAATGTTTTGGCCGCATTCAATCACCAGCGTCGCTGTTGATTATACTGGTTTTGAGCGTATTGTTGTTGCTGTTGCTGTTGTTGAGCGAGAACTTGGGCTTGGAGGCGTAAATAGCGGATCTGTTCAGCCTCTTGACGAAGTCGAGCAAGCAGTTGTTCACCAGGTTGCTGATTGCCACAGAAACGACAGAATCGAATACCATCTTGGTGTTGTTGACCGCAACTGATACAGAATCCCATGTGTGTGCCTCCAATATCTCCTTTAGTCGAATCAATTTGAACTTTCTCATTACATGGCAGCTAATTGTAAGAACACAGGCCATGTTTCAAATCCTTCAGCAGCCGCTCTTTCAGTCAAATCTTCCCAGCGTGGATCGTCCATCATATCTTTTGGATCAACTCCCGCAGCGAGCAGGCCAGTAACCAGTTCGCGGAATTCTCTTTCAACATTGGACATTTCTGGTTCCGGTTCCGGCTCAGGTTCAGGAATTGGAACATTGTCGGAGTCTGTAGGTTCCACATGCTCAGGTTCCACGGTCGTCAATGCCTCGGGTTCGGGTTGTTCAGAACTTGCACCTGGTGGCAATGGAACAAAGACGTGTTCCGGCTCTTCTTGCGGAGGTAATGCGACCTGTCTCGGGACATTGACTTGTGCATCATTCGTCATTCCTTCGAGCATATTTGACGAAAAGTCATTCACCATATCATCCATTTTTTCGTTTGAATCTGCAACCACAGGAACAGGAGTAACCGGCATTTCACTTGGCTTCATTTGTGTAATCTTAGACTTCTTTTCCAGCCTTCCGACTCCGAGTACTTCCGCTTGCTGACGTGCGAGTTCTGCTGCTTGTCTACGAGGTAGACTGACGAAACATTTTCCAGGTATTGAAGTTGGAGGGAAGGGCAAATAATATCTTTCCAAAGCTGGTAGGGAGGGATGCCTGAAACACAGCACTCTTTCTGTTTCGAAAGGACGTTGCGATGGCATGTCCATGGTGAATGGCACTGAAGTAATCTCAACAGAGTTCCTCAACCAATTTTCGTTTGAAATAAAGTGCTGCATCCATGGACCCAAATCAGGCGTAGCTACTTGAACGAACTGAAAGGAGGCATCCCGGGGATTGAAACCCTGTTCTTCAAGCAGTGGTGCTTCTTGACGGGGGCGATGAAATACGGTCAGCACCGGCTGGCCATGTTCAACCATGTCGCCGTGTAATTCCAAGAGCTTTCTTTCTTTGCGAGGACAAATGACCAAAATGAGCATGCGAGCAGCGTCTTGGTCCCAAATTTCACCCCACCGTGCCTCTGCCTCATTCTGGAGTTGTCCGATGGTCATGTCTGGAATCATTGCAGTAATACCCATGTCCGCACCAAACCGAGGGGGTAGTCACCGGTTTTATGCCTACTGTTGTTTCGTGATGCTCAAGGAATTCGCCCTTCCACAACTGCGAGTTCTGCTAACAACATCGTTCCGCCCGCAGCACCACGAATGGTGTTGTGAGAATAGGCTGAAAAGGAGAGGGTGTACTGGTTATGAATTTCCACATTTCCAACGACGACAGCCATACCTGTTTGCAAATTTTCACTTGGTTTGGGTTTTTTGGAAAACTCTACTCCATCACTCCATAAATGAGTTTCAACGTCAATTTCTTCAACAATGTGCAGTGGTTGATGCGGTGCGCTTGGGCATTGAGACACCTTTTCACTAAACCGCAGCGATTGAAACGCAGAGATCACATTCTCGTAAGAGAGAGGCTTTGTGAATGTCGCTTCAACAAAAACTTGGTGTCCATCTTTTCGAGTAACCCGCTCGCACTTCACATCTACCTCGATATCTGCGGGGTGAATCGTTGAATTATGTTGGGTTCCAAAAACATGTAGAAATTCTTCTTGAACTTTTTGAGCCTCTCCTGGTATCTCAGGGTCAACTTCTCCCCTCAGTGCTTGTTCATCAAATAACAATCGCCAGCCTGCACCAGAAAGTGCTTGTTCACTGCGCATTTTTACCTTCGATATCTCATATTTACGAAGTGCTGAGAGTGGTGCAGCCATCGGTATCAATGTGCAATTTGTTCCACATGCATGAGGACCTTTTGAAGTAGAGAATTCGGTAAAATGTTCTTCATTGACCTCGGGAATTACGAGAGGAATTCCCTGTTTTCGACGATGAAAACTGGCGTTTGAAAAAACGGCAATTCCTGCTTGAGCCAATTTTGATTCAATGTGTTCAGCGGCATCGCTTGGCAGACATGAAAAGGCAACTTCAATGTTCAATTGGGTCAATTCATCGAGAAAAGATTCACTTGAGGTGTTCAGAATAGGCACTCTGGGTAAGTCTGGACGATGTTGCTCAAGCCGCCAAGGAATTTCGTCTAAAGTCTGGTGAGTTCGTTCCGCCCTA
>CABYOM010000057.1 GCA_902520595.1 uncultured Candidatus Poseidoniales archaeon
AAAACTCGTTCTCGCATCGGTTCTCTTGAATGAAAAGAATGGACTTCGAAATATTCAGACCGGTGAAGTGTACGATGTCTATCAACAAGCGTGCCGCTACATTGGTCATAATGCACTTACTCAGCGTAGAGTTTCAGGTTTGATATCTAATCTTGATATGCTTGGTTTGATTACAGCTCGAACAATAAGTAAAGGAAGATATGGGCGTACAAAACAAATCAATTCATGCATTCCCCAAAATGTAGATGTTCAAACAATCATGATCGAATCTGAATCGGAAATGGAGGAAGTGTTTACTCGTCCATATCGACACCAAACACGACTTTGACCGAGAAAACCAATAAAATGAGCATTTTTTATTCTTCGGTGTTCTTATATCCAAAAGGCAGGTGGGCGAGTTCATGAGCACAGAAGAGAGCGACCCCTCCAACAGTGTAGTTTTGATGCTATTGAATCCTTCTCGGACTATGGCAAATTGGTATGCTGGACTCGGAATGCTCGGAATTTTCCTCGCAATTCTCAACATTCTTGGATATATCCATCCAACCTATCACCTTTCATGGGGTGGCCTGTTTACTTTTGAGGCAACGAACGCCGCATTTGAGATAAAGAGCGATTCTCCACAGTTTGTCCTTTCCGATGTGGTTTTTATCGGCTTGTGTTCAGTTCTGACTTCAATTGGATTCCGAACATTCAGTAATGATGAATCAGGTATTGGCGGCTGGTTCAAAGGTTTGCTTGTCAACGACACTTGGCCTGCATTGGTAGATCCTGAAATCGGAGGTTGGAGCAAACTCTTCGGTGCATGGGCACTTCTGCTCGGATTTTTGTTTTACTTCGTCTATGGAATTCTTTACACAGGTTGGATTGACATTGGTGTTTATTCAATGAGTATCGCTCTTATCGCCTTTGGTTTGGCGCTTCTCATGGCTGCTGATGCTCCTGAAGGCGATGACAACTTGGACTGAACTCATTTGAGTTTCTTTCCAAACATTTTGCGATGACCGTTTGCTCCACGTAGAGCATCTGTGAATCCCAAAAACAATCCTTGCCACAAGGCAATGCTCCATCTAAGCGTGAGATTTCGTACTTTGTATATGGTCAGTATTGACCACTTTCCTTGCTTGATTGCACCTCGATTAACTACACCCAGCGGCCCCCGCCACAAAATGAACTCATGCAAAAGCATCAGTACACCTGTAGCTAACAAGAGTTGAGTTTGCCACCGAGATTTGGCCATTTCCCATGACCAATCTTCTTGAGTGAGATACGAGAATACAAAGGGGATTCCGGAAATGAAGGCCATAATCCAAAGAGGAAATATTGTGAGAACTATTGTTGAACTTCCAATAAAATCTAAACCGGGCCCTTTTCGTTTTGTCCTTGGATAATGCCGTATTATCCTCATGTGTGCACGGGCATCTCGCCTACGTTTAGCGAGGAATCTAGAAGATTCAACTTCTGGAACGTGACGAACAACAGCATTTGGAGCGTAAATTATCGAACCACCTTCGGCAATAAGCCGAAGGCTCACTTCCATGTCTTCAGCATGATACCATAGGGGATTAAAGCCGCCAATTTCCAATAAAATATCCCGTTTAAACATTGAACAAGGACCGTTAGCCAAACTGGTTCTTCTCGGACGAGAACGATATTTTGTTTCAATTTCCACCGACCGAACACGGCTTACAATGTCGCCTCCATGTTCGAAAATAGTACGGCCTGTAACGGCTACTATGTTCTCATCTTCATCAATTGGTTTAATCTCCAGTATCATGTTATTGACCCAATCAGGTTCTGGTCGCACATCAATATCTGTGATGGCAATCCATTCGCCTTTCGCTTGTTTTACTGCGAGTTGCCTTCCTGCCGAGAGACCTTTTGCATCTTGGGTGAGAACATGGATAGGCACTTCACTCTCTGTATCAGCCCATTTGAGTAATTTTTCCTTAGAGCCGTCATTTGAGCCATCATCAATAGCGATGATTTCTAACGGCCTGTAGGTTTGACTAACAAGTGATTCTAGGCATTCGTCGATCCAATCGATGCCGTTGCGTACACAAACTGTAACGCTAACCATTGGTTTTTGTTCACTCATTCTATCACTTCAAAGAGGGAAAGAAGATATCGACATCGCTGTTTGACTTCAATTGAAGTGTACTGGACAACCACTCCCTTTTTCGGTTGACCATATAAGACGAGCGTACCGATTGGAGCGAGGCAGTGGATGATAAGTGGAGCCAAATCTTCCTCGCCTTCGACTTCCAGCACAAGTGTTTCTTCTGCAAGCAAAGCTTTGGAAATAGCTTGGTTGAGTGATGGAGTCAGATGCCCTGCAGGATTTTCGGCATGGAGGTGGTGATGGAATTGACTTGTATTCACTTTCAAATCATCCTCAAGTTCATTTCTTTTTGTGAATCCATCTATGAGCGCAATATCGGGCGTGAGCCCCATGTCAAGCATGGTTTTTGTCGTGACATCACCTACTGTAATTATTGCGCCATGTGGAGTTGGTAGTCCATCTAACGCCGCAGACATTCCGATTTCAGGGTCATTTTCTGGGCCTTCAAACAGCGACCCCATAGGGGTCTTGAGTTCTTCATCAAGAGCGGATGCCATCTTTAACAAACTGTTACGTAATTTCTTCGACATCCAGGGGTGACCTTCTTGGTCCATGTGTCCGTTTCGAATCGCAGAGGAACTGATGATTCCTCCTTCAACTCCGTCAAGATGCATCACTTCGATAATATGAAGTTGTGATAATCCATTTTTCAATCGTTCTTCATTTATGGAACGGCACATACCAACCGTTTCCGGAGTTGCCACAATTGCATCTGCTGTTAGGTGGCGAGGCGCGGGGCCATGGGCATCATTCAGTTGGTGAACTGAGATTTTGCAATCAGTTTTCCTTTCAGACCAATCGTGCAATTTATCCATACGCTCATCAAAAGATTGCACAAATGGAGATTTCCCATCAGCCATTGCATCTGAGGTGATGTGAATTTCAACAGAATCTGCATTTTTACACGCAGCATTGAGCAGTAATCTGTGGCCTGCATGAAGCCGGTCAAAGGTGCCTCCAACCAGACAACAGCGAAAACGCCGAGCGGAGGTCATGAGACAATGTGGAGTGAACTGCTCTTTGATTGCATCGCTTGTTTCATGTCGAACCAAGCGGTTTGAAAGTGAATGTTAGAGAGGCGAAGCTGTACCCCGACGCGTAACGGCCCTTTTCATCGCAAAGCTCGAGGGCCTGACCCAGCGTCAGGGTTTGCTGTCCAGAAGGTTGGTTGTCTCGTGTTCATTCTGTCGTCGCACGAGGACCCATTACCTACCGGTTGGTTTACCGCTTTGCACCGAAGGTCATTCCCCTAAGGGTCACTTCAGTCTTCGATAGCGGACCGTACCATTGGTATCAGACTTCACAGCAATTTTCACAGTAGCTCTGCCAGATGTTGCGGGTACGGCAGTCGTTCCACCTGCCGACCCCTTTTCAAATCATCGAATTATTCTAATTTCGAAGCAAAAGAGCGAGCATAGAGTAGCGCACCTACCTCTGGTTCACCCTGTTTGAGAACTTGTAAATTCATCGAGGGCCAAGTTTCTACTGATCGTGCAAGCCATCCGACAAGTGGATGCGTTCTACCATAATGCACGGGTTCTTTCCGTTCCACTGTGGCTAACATATCGTATACGTCGAGGAGAGCAGGTTTTCCTTCACCCTCTTCAAGCAATAAGATATGAAGCACGTCATCTAATCCTATTCTTCCGGATGGGTAAGGCATTGGCCAAGCAGGTAATCCTCCTCGTTCACCCGATGGACGAGTTAACATGGCTGGCCAAGGAAGTGGATTTTTTGCAAGCCATCTTCGGCCTGATGTCGAAGAGAGTTGAATTTGTAACCATTCACCTGACCAAACTTGCCACCAGGAAGAAGGCAATTTTGACATCACTTGACGAAGAAAATCAGGAGATAGAGGTTCATTGGCTTCCATCGCACCAAGCAAGGTACCCCAAAGATAGAGTACGGAATCATTTGGATGAACCTTGGCGGCTGCTTTGCATTTCATCAAGCATTCCTCAACGTGATCTGAAAGCGGCCTTCCAAGAGGGAATAATGATTCCAATACATGTTCGGGCTGACGGGGTGCATCAACCCAGAGAGTACATGCCTGTAGGAGCATTTGATGAAATTCTTCGGGCAATTGACTTGTCGAAAGCAAGACGGCAGTAGCCATCCAAGAGCCTAGATTTTCATCCTCAAAAAAGGATTCATACCTGAGTATAGATTCTATGTTCTTGGTAAAACGTTGACGCACTTTTTCTAATGCAAGTACACTCCACTCCTGCGAAGCCTTAGGCATTGCACTGATTAAAGTCGAAGTTTCACACTGTTCAATAGGTAATAAATCCGCCCAACCGTTTGGTAGAATCGTTCGTAATCGAATCCAACGTGAAGTTCGGTGTTCGAGAGGAGTTGCAATCCAAGCGGCTAACGGATACGTACTTTCATTCAAGTTCGCCCAACTCTCATCGCCATCCGGGTAATTTGAGAGAGCATACCAGATGCTTCTTTGTCGATCAATATCACGTTCAATACCTGTGAAAGACTCTCTTTGAAAACCCTCGTCCTCTTTCCATGACGTCTTCAATTCAACCGCCGTATTGGGAATTTCTTCATACACATTTTGTTGTGAAAAAGTATTTGTCGATTGAAGTAAAGTGAGAGGGATACTTTTGCCTCGGGCAAGTAGTATATCAGCTTCAAGTAATTTTTTCCGTGTTCGAAGGACTGACGTTGCTGAAGCAAGCGGCGCGTAATCTCCCGATGAGGTGATGAGGAGCCGACAACGGCCGGAGGAGAGTATACGTTCGAGAATACGTTGATTCTCTTCAATATTGTATGGCCATTCAACAACACACTCCGCAGTAGTGTTTTGAAAATACCATTCAAATAAGGCCACTGCACCGGTATTCGATACGCCTGAAAGGTTGACATACGTCATTGAATCGCCGGTTTTCCATTCAACAACACCAAAGTCAGCGAGTAATTGACGTTGCACTGCGATGGAAGGTGGGCTACCGATTCCTTTGGATAAATATGCTCTCAGATCCTCCTTTCTTTGCGAAATTTTCGCTTCACCCAGCCGAGGATGTCGAGAGCGAATCCAATAATCCAGCACTTCATAGGGTAAATAGCGGATAGAACTTTGCTGAGGGTTTTCTTCAAAAACGAGAGCTTTTTTGCGCAGAGCATTCATTGCCATGCTCCGATTAACCTGGAGGGTAAGGTGGGCATGCATCCCCATCTGAGGGGAAAGAGAAATTTCAGTTCCGGTTGCAAAGCCAAGCATGTATTCTCCCTGCAGAAGTGAATCTGGCAGGGCTGGTGGAGAATTCGTCTCAATATACCATGTTCCAGGGCTCAATAACCACTCGCTGCTGGAATCGAGTAATGTCGCTTGGACGATTCCTATCCGGTCGATTTCGCCCGTCCAGTCTCCAAGTGTTCCTCGCGCACTTTGTTGAGCAGGCGGGCTTGTGAGTTCAAAATCTGACAGTGTATACCATCGAATCACCTCATCTCGTTGAACTGCCCAACGCCCCCCTTGCCTTCCATTGGAGAATGACTGCCCCTCGATTTGAGCGGATACGCCGTGGTTTGGTAGCGGTAGCAGTCGCGAGCTTGGGTTTTTTACATAACCAAGCAGTAAATGTGGGCCATCTTGACTGAGAACGATCGCATCGGCATGCGGTGGAATTTGCGTGATGAGCGTGCGTGCTCTGGCGAGTGCATCTTCTGATAA
>CABYOM010000058.1 GCA_902520595.1 uncultured Candidatus Poseidoniales archaeon
TTACGAGGTGAATGATGTTCCTTTCGCAAGGAACATCTTCTTGGAATGGTTCGGCTCGAAGAAAAGTATGGGCCGAAGAGAAGCTACTGCAATATTCAGTGAATGGGCGATGAAGGGAAAGGACGAAGGGATGGAACGCGGACACGCTGCATCGGTTCAAGAAATGCTTCAGCTCGCAGAAATACCCCGCAAGAACCCCTATTCTGCCATTGATGTTGGGTGTGGAAACGGATGGGTCTGCCGAAAAATTGCTCTTGACCCAATGTGTAGAGATGTGAAAGGTGTTGACGGGTCTGTTACAATGATAGAGAAAGCGAAAGAAACTGACCCTTCAGGCTCTTACTTTTATGGAAATCTACCGGAGTGGAAACCTTCAGAACGTGTCGACTTCATCCACAGTATGGAATTTCTCTATTACCTCAAAGACCCTCTAATGATGCTCAACATATTCCATGACACGTGGCTTAACAGTGGCGGAATGTTGGTTGCTGGAGTCGATCACTATCTGGAAAACGAAGACAGCCACACTTGGCCGGATGCTCTTGATGTTCACATGACGACATTGAGTGAGCAACAATGGCATGAAGCAATGCTCAGTGCTGGTTTTGTTGATGTGAGCATGCATCGCGTCGGACTCAAAGAAGGCTTTGTAGGAACGCTCGTCATGATTGGACGGAAGCAATAATTCATTCGTTTTTGACTGCAGGGCCAAGTGTTTCGCCCTCAGATACAATCAGACGGATGTCTCCTTGAGAAAATGGGCACGGTGAAATGGCGTGACTGTTTTCATTGTCAGAAGACGCCGGTTCTGGAACCGTATCGGGTGCCGCAGAGAGTTGGGCTATCCATTCCAAATGTTGAGAGAAAGTTGCTCTAGCATCGTCATATTCAGAAGATGTCATTTGAAGAATTCTTCCTGAAGCACCCATGAGGAGGGACGGAGGCAGAATAGTTCTGCGTTCTGATTCCGGTTTTTGCTGCTCCATGGATTCAAGGGCGAGTGAATACAGAGTAAGTTGCAGTTTGTGTTGTTCGAGTATGGAAATTTCTGCGTGGTTCGACGGATATGGGTCAAGCAAGTCACCCTTATATTTCTGAAGAGCGCTTCCTTTGAGCGGGTCTTTAGGATTGAACGCATCTCGGCAACCTTTGGTTTTCAAATCAACAACCTGCAAGTATCCATGACCTTGGTCATCTCGTAAAGCAAGAACGAGGTCGGCCCGGCCATCAAATACAATATCAACGTGGTCAATCTTCGAAAGGGCGACTGGCCCGTTAACAGAAAATCCAGTACGATAAAGATCGTTAAACTCGACCTTGTTGACATAGTAAAACGGTAATTCGGTTCTTAGCCCTTCAACCACAAAGCCGTGGAATTTTCCACCGTTCGCGTATTTTCCAAGTAATCCTTCACGAACCAATCGGCCAAGTTCGGCTAACCGTTGAGCCGTTACTTTGGCGAGTTCCATGTTCGAATTTTCAACACCAATCCCCTCTTCAGCCATCACGCGCTGAATGGTATCTTCATCATCGAGCATGTCTTTTCCATCATATACCCAAGCAGGGGGTAATGCAGAAACTGGAGGCGAATGTATTGAAGCAGGGTTCGCAAGACCAATTTCTATCAAACGATGCATCAATGTTCCAAAGGTTGTTGCTTCGGGGAAACGAGAAGCTGGTTTCTGAGCCTTTTCTCTATTCTGAGAAAAGAAATTGAGCGGCTCTGGATTCCAGCCTTTAACTTCAGTAAGCCAATGTGCACGAGGATTACTGTAACTTGAATCGAGGCTGTGTGCGGGCATTCTCATTATTTGATTGACCACTTGGATTGGCGAGAGGTTTTGTTCTGGTGGGGAAAGTGCGTGCATTCGTTGCTCGATTGCATGCCATTGCTGAAGAGGCGTGGGCGTCTGTAAGGTTGGGAAACACTGTGGAGAATGGTAGATATGAATTCCTCCAAGTGAAGGTATGCCAAGTTTGGAGACACTGGATAATGAATACGGGTCGAGCGAAAGAACAGTTTCTGTGTAAGTTTCAAGAGGATGTGCAAAATCATCACCTTCCAATAACCAAGGTGAATTCTCGACCGAATTTTGATGTGAAAGACTTCGCAAACCATCCAGTAACATTCCTCCCATTGTCTTAAGCGAAGGTCTTGCTCTTAACACAAGGTTCTGTGAATCTGTATCGATTTCAGCAGTCCGATTCGGTGAACCAACAAGAATTAGGCGGTCTTTTACTCGCGTCAATGCAACGTAAAATTCTCTTCGTCGTTCCGCTTGACGTTGGGCATGGTCAATTCGTTTTGCGAATTCCCAAAGACCGTCATCTGGCCGTTCTCGGGAACTCCATGGATTGATTCTACCTGCAACGACTTGAGGAGTGACCAAAACATTGCTTCTCGCTGCTAAAGAAGAGTCGGATTTGCCTGCGTGGAACAAACCCGCAACAACGACTACCGGTGCTTGAAGCCCCTTTGCACCGTGAATTGTCATGATTTGAACTTCACCACGGTGACCTTGACGGAATTTATGACCCACGAGTTCGAGATCAAGCAGATGTAGAAATGCTCCTTTCTTCTCTCGATGAGGCCCCAATTTCAACCATTGATGCTTTCCTTTCACAACTGGTCTCCCCACATTCTGATTTGGTTGCAGTCCATCCGAGTCGTGAACAGATTGCTGAAGAGCGTTCACCACTATTGACTCAAGAAGCCCTTCAATCAGCATGGCGAATACGAACAATTTCTGACGCCCTTGAAGCCGGTGTTCGTGGAAATGTAGATGCCTTTATTTCTGCTCGAAACCGACTTGCAATTTTACTTGGAGGGCAAGAACGCGCTGCTGTTGTGCTTAGTGGAATGCTCGGGAAATCACTGTTTGTTGAGGAGGCACACCACGCAATGGTCGCCCGTGCAGAATCCAACGGACTTGACTGGGTCGGGCAAGGTCCAATGCCTCACGAAGTCTTGTTGGACATGTTTTCGGAACCTGTGAGAGATATTGCAGTTCAGTATGCTCAACATCTGCAAGGTTTACTTGCTCAGTGGATTGACCATTTCCTCGCATATTCAGCTGATTATATCCTTCCGTGTGAATCAGAAATTAACTCGACTCAGACTCGATTTAACCATTTGACTCATCTTGCTCGAGAACCGTTGCCGGAGAGCCCGGCTGAATGTATTCAATGGGTTTGGCAAATAGCCTTTGCATCAACCTCTTGGAGCCAGTTGGTGAAAAAGGATAAACCGAATTTTTTCCCGAAAGGTATCCTCCCTCAAGCGAATCATTCCAACGGCTGGCACCCCGGACTTTATGGAAAGACTGCCGCTACAACATTGTCAAAGGGCGTAAAAGATGTAATTCACAACCAAGCAGAAATTTTAGCTGAAAACATACGCCAACAGTTGAATTCTCGACAAGGACTCCTCGTTCGTTTACTTGGAAAATGCTCCTTCTTGCTCGACCCTTCATCCGACTTGCCTTTCATGCCCGATGATTGTGAACTACGAGCACGTCCTGTAGAACCAATATTTGACGACATTGCTCCTTCTGGGAACTTAAGAATCTCCAGTGAATTACAAACCAGTGTACTCAACGATTTACTTCTTGTTCACCGGGGTTGTCAAGATATTCTCGCACTGATGAAAGCACAAGAAGGCGTTCATGACTATGATGATATTCAACGTCTGGCGGCAGATTTACTGCTCGCTCGCTGTCCCGATATCGTCCGGCACACCTATCCACATGAGGTTGTACAAGCGCTTGATCGAATCGGTGATGAGCCGTGGTTCGACCAACACATTGCTCGAGCGATGAGGCTTGCGGGTGAAGACCAAAGTTGCTTTGAGGATTTGAATCGCAGGTATGCAGTTTTACAGACAATACGCCGTCAATATCGAGCATTTATTATCGACGAATATCAGGATACAAACCCGGCACATTTCCGTCTTCTGGCTCGACTTTGGGGGACTCGGCGATTGAAGCCAGATGACCCTGAACGCCCACTCGGTCCTTGGGACCCTACGGTTTGTATTGTTGGTGATATGAAGCAGAGTATCTACCGTTTCCGTCAGGCTGAGGTAACGGTCATGCGACGTACAGTCGCTGCCATTAAACATGCAAATGAAATGGAGTCAGTAGAACCTCGATTGTCTCATCTGCGCCGAGCAGACCACGGTCGCGACCCACGCCCAGTTGGTGCTGGAGGTGAAAGTGGGTCATTCATTGTTGGAACAGAAGTCCAAGGTACAGCGATTCCTTCACAACCTTGGGAACATGTAGAATTTGCTTTTGAAGATGACGAAAGTGCCTTCCGCTTAGTCGATGAAGAACGCAAGAATCGCCGTGGTTTGGGGCATATTGATTTGACTTCGAATCATCGAACTCTTTCGAACCTCATGGACACCATGAACGGAATGTTTCAAGACGTATTTGCATCGAGACATTATCTTCTTCCAGGTGATTGGCATGCTGAACATCAGCATCTTCGTGCAGCCCGCAAAACCGAGCAACAAGGAGTTTTGGAGTGGCTTCTTCCATTGCAAATCGATGCACAAGAACCAAGTCTTGAATTGGATGAATATTTTGATACCTTTACTGCACCAGAGGCATCAAGCACCCATCTAGAAAATGAATTAATTGCGTCGAGGTTACAAGCCTTACTTTCTCAACAACCCACGCAAGTCTGGAATGCTGAAGAGGGCGGATTTACCCAATTACCCAAGCAAAGCAATCCAGTCATCCCAGAAGATATTCTGGTTCTTGTTCACTCGCGTAAACACATTCCTGACTTGATATCTCGATTACAATCACGCGGAGTTCCCGTTATGGCAGACCGCCAAGGCGCCCTTCTTGCACAACCGGTTGTCTTACCGCTTCTTTCCTGTCTTGAATTACTCGCCTATCCCGAGTCACGGCATGCTGCCCTTACCTTTGCACGTTCACCCGTAATGGGATTCAATGATGCTCAATCTCATGCTTTAATGACCCAAGAACATGAAGGAAATTGGTGGCAGAAAATACAGCACTTTGCGCCTACAGAATCCATCCGTCAACTTGCTCAGCATCTTGAACACCTTGCATCGTGTGGAGCTGTTCACGATGTTTTGGACATCATATTGGACCATTCGGACCTTTTGGTCGCTTACCCAGATGACACCTCACGTCAAAATGCTGAATCATTATGCGCATTGTTGGTTAGCATTGGGAATGAACTCGGACATGAACCAGCGGCTCTT
>CABYOM010000059.1 GCA_902520595.1 uncultured Candidatus Poseidoniales archaeon
TTTGGAATGCTACATTACTCACGCTTGATACGATTATTGAAGCGCCAGAATTTCCGCCGATAATGGAAATATCATCGCCGACTGAATATCCATACCCGCCTGATGCGAGGGTTGCAGTCAAAATTTCGCCGTTTCCATTTACCGTGATGTCAACAGTCAAACCCGTGCCCATGCCGGTAATAGGCGAAGTCGCCACTCCGTTTGCTGCGGCATAATTTTGGCCTCCAGAAAGGGAGGATGCATCGAGAGTGAGTGCAACACCATTGAGAATGTTATTATCATAATCGCCTCTGTTATCGCCGTTAAAATCAACGTTGACACAAACATCGGGAATGCCGTCGTTATCATCATCAGGGTCAACCATATCAAGGATACCGTCGTTATCATCATCGGTATCTGCGCTGTCGGGAGTGCCGTCGTTGTCATTATCAGGATCGATGAAATTCGGGATCCCATCACCATCGAGATCTCCATCGACGATTGTTGTGAATGATGCTACGCCGTTTGGACCCATTGTGTTTGGATTTCCAATCCACCCACTGGAAGTATTTCCTGGAGCATTTACTCTGTTGAGTTCTTCGTTGAGGAAGTTGACTCCGCCAGAGTACTCACGGTAAGAATTGAAATCCCATGTTATTGGTGCATCGTAGAGATTGCTTGATCCAGACATTGAATCAGTGAGGGTTGCATCATAGGGGTGAATGTCGTCGATGTCGTCAACGCCATCGCCATCATCATCGTTGTCGAAATAGTCTTGGATGCCATCACTGTCAAGGTCGCACGGCCACTTAAATTGGTCAATTCGAGCGTCGTTATCGTCATCCTCGTCAAAACTTCCAGGGCCAGAACCATCGGAGTCTTCATCGGTCACTCCGTCATTGTCGTGGTCCATTGGGTTCTGATCTGCGAGGTAGAATGCGCCGACGGCTTGGCCGGTCCAAGGGTGAATAATTGATTCATCGAGGTATCGGTCGGAGCTCACATTAAGTGGGTCAAGACCGAGCGCTTCCAGAGCTGCGACATCGATTGGTCCTTCGAGAATTCCATCGTTATCGTCGTCCCAGTCTTCTGCATCAAGAATACCGTCGTTATCATGGTCGAATGGGTCTGTGCCGTAGCAGCCGTCAAACCGTTCAAGCAAGTCGTAAATACCGTCATTATCGTCATCTAGGTCGTAAAGGTCACTGACACCATCATTGTCGTGATCATCTTTATTCGACTCTTCAAGAAGTGTGGAAAAATAGGGCATAAGTGCTTCAATTGCTGAATGATCAGCGATGATTCCCGAAGCTACCCCTGGGTCGGTCCACATGATATCGGAAAGGACTGGATGGTCCTCAAGTTGCCATGAATCCTGACTTCCAGCCCATGTTCCTTGGCCTCCTTGCTCGGTAGATTGAGCTGAGGTTTGAGTGATTTTTTCGCCTTCACGGAATTCATACGTTGGCATCGTTTCTTGAGAGCTCAAATCCTGGACAAGGACGAGCATCGTACTGGTCACCATCAATATGACAATGGTCAATGACATGGTGAGTTTTTGGCGTTGGCTAATGTTTTCTAATTGCGTTTTTGAGAGCATGTGGGCACCTCGGAATCAATTTGCCACCGACATTTCCTATTTGAAGAGCATGGCGCGGTTGCGTGTTTCTGTATCACAGAACGTGTTGCGTATCATTCCCGATTGGCGGGCGTAAGAATAGAAATGTTACAGAATTTGAAAGAAAAAGAAAAGAGGGATTCCTAGGGGGCGAACCCCCTAGAAATCCGGCGCCCCGATATCGAAATACCGGTGAATATCTTACGATGTTTTCGTCACTTTAATCAGGCTTCGAGCTCATCGAGAATGCCGTCGTCATCGTCGTCGTCATCTTCGTTGTCTGCGATTCCATCATTGTCGTGGTCGAATTGACCGGTCAATGGGTTACCGTCGTTGACTTCGAACCAGTCGGCTAGGCCGTCGTTGTCGTCATCGGTGTCGGTAAGATCCCAAATTCCATCATTGTCATGGTCGTAGCGGTAGTTTCCAGAGATTCCACCGATTTCATCAACGTCGAGAATATCGTCGTTGTCGTCATCAGTATCTACTCCATCATCCATACCGTCGTTGTCGTGGTCACGGCTGCGATCTTCACCAGCATCCATTACACCATTACCATTCAGGTCTTCCCAATCGTTGTAGTTGTCAACGCCATCGTTGTCGATGTCGAGATCAACTGAATCAGAGATTCCATCATTGTCATGGTCGTAGATGTTGGTGTTTGCATCGCCATCTTGGGCTTCCTCAGAATCGTCGATTCCATCGCCGTCATCGTCGGAGTCCATGTTATCTGGGATTCCGTCGTTGTCGTGATCGTTTGGATTGTCGTCGACATCGTTGGGGATACCATCGTTGTCGTTATCGTTATCCATGTTATCTGGGATTCCGTCACCGTCGTTGTCGGCAGGACCCTGGTTTTCGGTTTGCTGTTGTTGTTGTTGGTCGGTCTGTTGACCCTGTTGGCCTTGTTGACCATTTTGGGTTTGACCTTGTTGTTGCTGGCTCTGACCGTTTTGGTTCTGACCGTTTTGGTTTTGACTTTCTTGTTGGCCTTGTTGACCACCTTGTTCGCCACCTTGTTGTTGCTGACCTTGTCCATTGTCTTGCTGTTCACCTTGCTGACCTTGCTGACCTTGCTGACCTTGCTGGCCTTGTTGACCTTGCTGGCCTTGTTGACCTTGCTGTCCCTGTTGACCTTGTTGTCCCTGTTGACCTTGTTGTCCCTGTTGACCCTGTCCTTGACCTTGTCCTTGACCTTGTCCTTGACCCTGTCCTTGACCTTGTCCTTGACCCTGCCCTTGTGGGTTTTGAGCTCCGGCATCAGATTCGCCACCGCCTTCAGTGCCACCATCGCCTGCGCCTGCGCCTGACTCGGTAAAGTCAGGATCGTAAGCATCAGGGATACCGTCACCGTCGGAGTCGGAATATTCACCGTCGTTCGGATCGTTCGGGAACGAGTCAACGTTGTCGGCCTTACCATCGCCATCGGTATCGGAGTTGTTCGGGTTTGTACCCGCTGCATACTCTTGAGCGTTGGTTAAACCATCGCCGTCAGGGTCTGCGTTACCATCGCCACCATTGGTAGGATTGAGGCCATTCGAGACTTCCCAGCCATCTGGGAGACCGTCGCCATCGCTGTCTGCATTGTTCATATTAGTGCCTTGGTTCTGTTCCTCAGAGTTGGTGAGACCGTCACCGTCCCAATCGGCGCCACCATCAGATGGGTCGAGTGGGTCAGATCCGTCACCGCTCACTGCAGAAACTGCAGAGAGAGCAAGGAACATTGCAATTAGCACGCTCATTATTTTCTTATTCATGTTTTTTCACTTCCTATATTTTTGGTTGTTGTTACACAGAGAACCCGCTGTTCTCTCTTTCCAAACGCTCAGCCCACGGGGTGGGAGGAGTGTTTTGGGATTCAAACGATGCTGCGCACTGTATGTGTATTGTTTTCAAGGCGGCGACAAGAGTTTTTTTACAGACAACTTCGTTGGTTGTCTCGGGCATAGACTGGTTCGCAGTCATGCTTTTTTGTCTCTTGTCTTGTACCTTGTATTGTTCCTCCGAATGCATCGTTTTTCACGGGTTAGGTCTAGGGAACCCAACGTTCCCTCTACACATTGGAACGGACCGACCCTATATGAAAGGCGCGACGGCGTGATTCGTTTACCCCTTGAGTGTATAAACCGGGGGAAGAAGAATTGCTGCTTGTTGATTAAGTACAAATCGTGCGACAATATCTGCGAGATTCGCATCTTCAAAAGCGTGAAGGCGTTCACTTCCATTGCCGGATGCTGGAGCCCAAAGCTGCAAGGGCTTCGCAGATCGACTCAGTGCAATCTTTGCTGCGCGAATGGCATTTGAACCCGGCAACCCAACGCTGCCGGCGGAATCAAGACCGAGGTGATGTATCAGACGGCCCTGGCGTACGCCGTCTTTACCTTCAAGTGCGAGCATTCCGAGAATGGTAAATTGATCTCTTTTCGAAGCATCCCATCTCGTGTAATCACCTTCAAAACGTGCCGATAAGTGTTCCAAAAAACCACTGTATTGTTTTGGCAAGTTATCAAATGAAAGCGCCTCAACAGTTTTCCTCCGGGGTAAATGTGCGTCCTTAGGAAGTATCTCTTTGAAATCGCTCCATTTGTGCGCAGTATCAATCCAATTTGAAAGGCGTTCGGCGAAGAAGGGGTCTGCTCCCCTCCAATTCCAAACACTTCTTTTGATAAGTTCAGGGGCAACATTTGAGAATCCTTCAGGGTCTCTCTCTGCGAGAGTTTGGAGGGCTTTCAAATATTTTTCATTCCTTGCTTTTTGCAAAGACTGCTCTGGTGGCATCAATTTGTGGTTGTTCCCCGTCCCATAATAAGGTTCTTTCTTGTTGATTTGCTTTGATTTCATTGTATCTCCTCAATTTTGCGTGATTTTCGCGCTTTTGGTAAAATATTGGCGAGAAAACCGCCGCAGCATTCGTTTTATCTGTAAGAGAGCGGATGCTCCTGTTGTTCATATTTTCTTGATTATGTGAAATTCCAACGGTATATGAACAATTCATGTTCACTTTACGACTAAAATTCCTTCATCATTGACCGATGTGGTCCAATTCCTTTGATCGAATACGGCTCATCAATAACCGTCCATCCTTGGGACAAATAGAACGGGATAGCGATTTCCCTAGCTTGCAAAAGTCCAATTTTAGCGCCAAAATGCTCTTTTGAAGCGTTTTCAAGAGCGTGGAGCACTGTTGCAGCATGCCCCTGACGGCGAGCTTTCAGTCGCGTACCCATTTGCCGAATTTGAATTGCTGGCCTGTTTGAAGATTCAGACAGCGGCCCAAAACTCGGGCAGCGAGTGGCGTTT
>CABYOM010000060.1 GCA_902520595.1 uncultured Candidatus Poseidoniales archaeon
GTTGAAATTGATCCACTCACCGATGAACAATTGGTTGAATTGGTCTTGAATGAATCGTGGAAAGGAAAAGCGGGTGGATACGATTTGGCAGGCCCGATGGGAGCATATGCTCGACTCATCGAGGGTTCGGAATCAACAGTACTCGGTATTGCCGGTGAAGCAATGGATTTGCTGAAGTCATTTTCACTCAGACATGATTGAAAGAAGACCGAGTTCATGCCGGCCAACATCGACAACGACGTCTTTACCTGGCAACAGCAGAAGTTTGTCTTCAGCATCTAATGCAAAAATCCCAACACCTGAATCGTTACTCATTTGTTGGAGTTCTCTACGGCAGACATTTTGATGTGTATCCATGTGGACCATCGGTCGTAAGTCTACGATAATTGAGTCGCCTTGTAGAATACGTTTTGACATTTCACGAGTCGGTATGCGGTTTTTTTCATCAGGGGAGACATAGCGCAAAGCCCTTCTTGGAAATGAATTTTTGACACGTGAATGTGCTCCTAAGTCATGGAATGCTTCACCTTCTGCAGTCAGAGGGCCTTTCCAATTGTGAGGGGGTATGTGAGGTGCAGCAGGGGTGGTTCTTTGTACTGCTAGAGGCTCTGATTTCATGACTTCTGGTTCGCGTTGTGCTTGAAGTGGAGAATCAAACGTCTGCTGTGCAGGCGCCTTCTTCTCGAGGGTTTTCGTAGTGGTTGAAGCGGTATTTTTCGGACGTTTTTTTGCGTCAATTTGTCCCTCAGGATCTGGTAAACCAAAAAACTGCCACAAACTCGCCATTCTTTCACCGTTCACAAATCGAGATCATCAAGGAATCCTGACATATCTGTGCTTGCAGAGGTGCTTGGGGTATTGGTAGTTGTCGGCTGTGTTGGTGCTTGTTGGCCCATTTGTGCGGCAAGATACTGTTCACCGTAATGTTGCCATTGCTCCATTGTCCATCCTTCTGGTAGTCCAGAAACTGGTAAAGCAGGTCCAATTTGTTGCGGCTGAACTGCAGCGGGTTGGACAGGCTGTTCAACGGGTTGCTGAACAGATTGTTGAACAGCAGGTTCTGACAAAGCACCTAATGCGGCGAGAGCATCGGTCGTCGGTTGGGTTTGGACTGGCTGTTGATAGGTATCGTATGCCTGTGCATAGGAGTCCACTGCCTGTGCCGGCTGTGCATACATGTCGGTTTGCGTTTGAGCTACTTCAGTTTGAGTTGTGTAGGATGGTTCATTGTTCGCAAATTGGTTTTGCGCTGCCAATGGTGGTTCAGTAGCAGGTACATTTCCAAATGCCGAATATTTTTCTTCCTCTTGACCGCCTCTTTTGCGCGTGAGGAGTAGGAAAACTGCGAGAATGACAACAATTACGGCAAGACCACCGACGATTGCAGTCGGGACCGAGCCAAGAGCAGCACTTACAGTTTCAACAAATCCTTCGGCAGGCTTTTCAGCAACGGTCAGTGTGATGGTATCTGTATCCTTCTCTCCATTATCATCGGTAACAGTGACCGTGAATGTCCATTGACCTGGTTCCAGATTTGTGATCGTGTATTCTGCTCCACTGAAATCGATTTCTCCGGTGAACACTCCATCGAGGTCACTGTCGATTAGGTCGCTGTCCCAGTCGTATTGCAACGTCAGTAAATCACCGGCCGTTTCGCGAGAAATCAAGGTTGAAAGGGTAATGTTATCTCCTTCCATGAGTTCTGTAACATCGCTCGAATTGGTAATCGTAACTGAAGGAGCAACATTTACGACACTGATGTTTACTGAAGTCATGGCTTGAGCACCATCGTCATCCATGACGGTAGCTGTGATTTGTCGTACGCCCTGAGTTGACCATAGCGTCGTCATTTCCATACCTTGTATTTCGCAATCATTGGTTGGATTCATATCGCTGTCAATGTCTACGAGTGCATTCAAGTCCCAGCACACTTCAAGGGTGTCTAAATCGGATGCAGTGTCACTGATTTCAGCAGTGAAACTGATGTTCGTATCTTCATAAATAATCGCATCACCAAGTCCGCCTATTGTCGGGGCAACGTTGAGGATGTTGACTTGAGATGTTCGGATTTCAGAGCGAGCGCCGTCGTCATCATAGGCTGAAACTTGAATGGTGTGCATTCCAGAAGTAGGCCAAGATACAGTTGCTGTTGAGGAAGGTCCCTTGGTTGTGACCGTCCAATTTGGATCAAGGTCTGATGGCATCCATTCGATATTGATGTCATCTCGGTCAGACAGCGTATCGTCACCAACGATTCGTAACAAGGCCACTTGGTCTTCATCTAGAGTCCAGACTCCTGATGTATCAGCGGTTAAATTCATGCCACCATACCACAATTCTGGATACTGAAGCGTTGGTTTGACGTTGAGAACATCCAATGTCGTAGTAACGGTAGTTGTCTCATCATCATCATCAATAGCGACAGCAGTAATTTCAAGAGGTCCTTCTCCCATTGGGATGAACGTACATGTCGGCTGTGTCAGTCCTTCCTGACAGTTCAGTCCAGGCCACGAGATGCTGACTTGCTGACCGGGTGGAGATATACTATCCATATCACCACTGTCTGTTGCATCAATGGTAATCTCTGATTCGACATCAATACTTTCAACCATACTTAGATTAAGATATGGCGCTCGATTAAGAACTGTAACATTTGTTTCGATAATATCTTCATCAAGTTCTTCATCGAAGACGATAATTCTGACCATCCAGTCACCATCGTCACTCCAGTTCCACTGAGACACACAACCTGGTGCTTCGAGTACTTCAATGAGACCGGGTTTTGACTCTAATTCAAATCGGCAATCAACGTCACCACCGTCCTCGTCAAAACTTCCGGAAGCGTTGAGAATGATGTTATCGAGGGTATATTTTCCTTCATCATATGAGAAAAGCGCAGTCGGAGCACGACCGATAAAGACGCCGACACTTGCAGCATTGTTTGAACGGTTCGCATCTTCAGTGACCAATTCGTCAGGATCGACGGTAAACGAAAGTATTTGATCACCGATGTCCGCATCTGTAGGAACAGTCCAGTTCACGGTAATACGCTGTTCACTGTAGGAAGGAATTGCAGGAACCGATTCACGAATGTTCGTTCCATCTGGTGTGACGACTTCAATTTCTGTTGCAGGTGATGTGAGAACGCCTCTGTTTTGAGCGGGAATCGAAAAGGAGAGTAAATCTCCCGGTAGTGCCGCATACCCAATCGCTTGATTGAGCGTGGCCACATCTGTGCCTCGTGTGCGTGTGACAATGATTGAGTCTGATTGTGCGATTAAATCGATACCGACCACGTTCAAGTCAATGACTACAGTAGCAGCGCCGATAATTTCGTTAACTGGATCCCAAACAATGACGCCATTGCTGGAATAATCATCGCTTGACGGCGTTGTATCAGTTCCGTTTGAAATGTTGAGGCTGTATTCTACAATGCCTGAACCATCTGTTGTTGGATTTGCCAAAAGGTTCGTCGATTCATAGCGAACCTGCATATTGGTATTACCTTGAGGTACACCACCGGGTGAGGTTTCGTACGTAGCAGTTACCGTTTGTTCTGAGTTTGGAAGCGTCGCTAAGAATTGTAAGTCTACATCGACATCAATATTACGAGTTCCTGGATTTGAATCGGATTGAACCCCATAAGAATCTGTAGGATTATACTCTTTCAACATCCAATCAATTGTAAAGCCGGCTGCATTTGAGACTGTCATCCATGAGTTGTATCGGACAGATGGGCAATACCAGTTGTATCCTGCAGAAACTCCGGTTTGATTCCATTCATTTATTTTGAAGGAATCATCACAACCGGTATATTGGATATTATCAGTTCCATCTGTCGGCACTCCCTCTGCGGTAACCTGCCAACTGTTGTTTTCAGGACCTTGGGTGCCAAATTCACTTGGGTCGAAATAGGTTGAACTTCCACCAGCTACGGTTATCGAGTAAAACGGCATATACCATTGGTCGCCAGTGTGAAGTGGAAAGTCATACTTCTCTTTGGGTGGAGAGTATGAGGTATCAAAACTTACATCTGCGACATCGATCTTAAAGATATTCAACCAACGGAAATCGACACCGAGTGTGAAGTCAGAATTAACGACGGCTAAGTCACGGACACGAATCAAGTCTTCGCCCTGATAACTGATGTCTAACCTTCCAGTTTGTCCATCTAAATTCGCTCCATTATTTCCAGAGGTAAAATCACCGTCAATGACAAGTTTGTAAACAAGAGTCTGCGTGCCGTCAATGTCGATGAAGAGAATGTCTTCTACAGTATAGGATGTGTCCCCTGTTAGCGTGTTCAGCGATGCGGTTACATTCGCTTGTGCGATCAATTGCGCAACATCGAATTTGGTTTCATAGACCCATTCATCACCAATTCTCCAAGTTGGGACATCAATGTCCTTATTCCAACCTTCTGCAAATTGGATTTCAGATTCCTCAAGGGCGGTTGAGTGATGCGAAACCATGCTTGTCAAAGGAGCAGCGAGCATCAAAAATATCAATCCAAAGACAACTGGGCCAAAGCGATTCATATTACCCCGAGAGCGTTCTCCTACTTGAGAGGCTTGATTCTCCGTCCCGAAGGGACGATTAAGGATATGACGACTGTGCATCTAAATATTGATGGCCGTAATGAGACCATTGTTCTTCAGTCCAACCCTCGGGTAACCCTTCTGGCGGAAGCGGTGGGCCTTGTGATTCCACATCCACCTCTTGAGGTGAGAAAATTGGCTCGGCTGCGACCTTAATCTCCGGTTCAACCGTGGTCGAATCGGTTTCAAAAGAAGTGGCAAACATCAAGTCCGATGGTGGCGCTTTGGGACGTCTCGATTGTGCTTGGTCAACCAAGGATTGTGAATCCAAACCCTCACCTGAC
>CABYOM010000061.1 GCA_902520595.1 uncultured Candidatus Poseidoniales archaeon
CGCCTTTTTCCATGTAAACAATATTAACAATTTTACCCCATTCTTCAATTTCACCGGGGAAATCATCGCGTGTATGGCCGCCCCTACTTTCTTCACGAGTCAGCGCTGCAAGGGTTGCAGCAACAGAAACATCAACCATATTCTTGAGGTCTAATGCTTGATGCCATCCTGAATTGTATTTACGTGATGTGCCAGGGAAACACTTTGATTGACGCTCATCAAAGGCCTTCAAATCATCCAAGGCTTCAGTCATTTCTTCTTTTGTTCGAATAATTCCTACCTTGGATTGCATCATGTCGCGCATACCATCATAGATGAGTCCAGGATTCTCACCTTCTTCTCTTTCAAGAGGGGCGATCATGACTTGAATTGCAGATTGAACCTGAGCATCATCGATACTCGGCTGAGCGAGATCCTTAGCTCGTTTTGAAGCGAACTCTCCAGCGCGTTTTCCAAAAGTAATGAGGTCAGACAACGAATTTCCGCCAAGGCGGTTTGCTCCATGCAGTCCTGAGGCAACTTCTCCGCAGGCGTAGAGGCCAGGCACATTGCTTTCCTGGGTGGCTGCGTTCACACGAACACCACCCATCACATAGTGCGCTGTTGGACCAACTTCCATCGGTTCTTTGGAGATGTCTACACCTGCCAATTCTTTGAATTGGTGGTGCATTGAGGGGAGTTTCTTCAAAATTGCTTCTTCGCCTCGGTGTGCGATATTGAGGAAAGCACCGCCATGCGGTGAGCCACGACCCGCTTTAACCTCAGAGTTGATGGCTTTAGCAACAACGTCTCGAGTAAGTAATTCAGGAGGTCTTCGGACAGTCGCTAGTTTTCCTGAAACGACTTCTTCGACCCATTGATCTGATTCTTCAATCGTATCAGCGTGGTCTCCTGCAAACATTTCTGGGACATAGTTGAACATGAAACGCTCTCCTTCTGAATTTGTTAAACGGCCGCCTTCTCCACGAACACCCTCAGTCACCAAAATCCCTCTCACAGAGGGAGGCCATACCATACCGGTGGGGTGGAATTGTACGAATTCCATGTCGCGAAGTTCTGCGCCAGCCCAAAGAGCGAGAGCGTGGCCATCTCCAGTATATTCCCATGAACCAGAACAGACCGACCAGCAGCGGGTTATTCCACCGGTAGCAAGAATAACAGATTTACCAGAGAAGGCATGGAAATCACCGTCAACCCGAGTGTATGCAACGCATCCAGTGACTCGATCGCCTTCTTTGAGTAGATGCCGAACAGTATACTCCATGAAAATATCAATTCCTTCGTGAATACCTCTTTCCTGGAGAGTTCGAATGAGTTCCAGACCTGTGGCATCTCCAACGTGCGCAAGTCGAGGGAACGTATGTCCTCCAAAGTTTCGCTGATTGATTGTGTTTTCAGGAGTCCTGTCAAAGACAGCACCCCATTGTTCCAGCTCACGAACTCTATCAGGCGCTTCTTTGGCATGCAACTCTGCCATTCGCCAGTCAGCGAGCCATTTGCTCCCCTTCATCGTGTCGTGGAAATGAACTTTCCATCCGTCACGTGGGTCAGCATTTTGCAAAGCAGCAGCACAGCCACCTTCAGCCATGACCGTGTGCGCTTTACCAAGCAAAGACTTGGTAATCATTGCCGTTTTCGCTCCGCTTCTTGCCGCTTCAATAGCAGCTCGTAAACCAGCCCCTCCAGCACCGATAACGATTACGTCGTATTCATGAGTCGTATATTCTTCAGTCATATCCATCACCTCAAATTACAAACAGCGCCACATCGCTCAAGTGACCTTCTCGAACAGCCAATACCCATAGGTCGCCACAGAATACAAAAGTCAATGATGTCCAAAACCAAAAACCGTGAGAACGATTGAAAATACTGATTCTTCCAAACAATGCCCCCCGGATACGACCAATGCTTGTGGTCCATCGATCAAGAGAACCTCCTGCAAGGTGTCGAAGTGCGTGACAAGAAGTCACATACATGGTAAGAAGAAATGCTTCTATGCCCATGACAAGAGTTCCTAACGACATTCCATACCCACCATGGAAGTGAAGCGTGTGCGTGACATCCCACCATTTGATAACGAGAATCAGCATGGCTGCGTAAAGGAAATATCTGTGTAGGTTATTGATAATGAACAGCCTCTTTTCGCCCTGGTAGCCAAGTGCTTTGTTAATTTCAGGTTCATCAACCCAACATGCAGTTGGGCTAGCAAAGAAAGTTCTGTAGTAAACTCGACGCATGTAGTAGCAGGTACCTCGGAAACCAAACGGAATCCACAAAACCAATACTGCTGCATTGACCCAAGATGGATGGTTCCAGTCTTTGAGTCCAAATAACTCCCATTCCAGAACATTTGGAGAAAAGATTGGTGACATCACAGTACTCCCATCCAATTCGTATGAAACAGACTCAGGATAGAGGAAGAGTCGCCATGCAGTGTAGAGCATTGCTGCAGTAAGGCCAAGCCCCATCGCCAACGGTTGTTTTAACCAGTTGTCGATACGATTTGTACGACCCAGCCCATTAAGAACTGGAAGTTTAATGCCTTCACCCATGGTTTTCACCGGCATCCATTGTGGCTGCTAAATACCTCTACTCGGCTGGGGTCTTTGAGGTTCACGCATCAACCGCCTGTGTTTCTAAGAACGAAAAGCCTTCTTCGAAGACGGTTTCATTTGCCCAATATGTCTTGGATTGCCATGCCATTACCCCATTTTCTGCAATGATTTGCAAGGTTGGAGTGCCGGGATTTCCATAGGCGGAGTAGACTGATACACCGGTATTTACACCAGTACCGAACTCATAGGCTTGTGTCTCTGGAGTAGGGAGAACAACTTTCCACGGCGTGTAATGCGCCGATTCATTTTTTGTGCCAAAAACTTCCATTACATCCTCTTGGGATTCATACTGACCCCAGCGGTGAACGCTAACGATGGTAACATTGGATTCGTTTAAATCTCCGTTGTCCATTTTTTCGCGAATTAGGTCTGTCCAATCGTGGCAACCCGAACAGCCTGAACCAATCCATAAAAGCATGACTGGTCCGTTTTCAAGTTCTTCTTCCAGACTGAAGGTGCTTCCTTCGTCTTCGTTTCGATCAAGGGTGTTCGATTCAAAGGTCAGTTCAAACGGAAGGGGCTTCACTTCGTCACCAGACTCAAGGCCTAACCTTTCCATATCGATACAGCCCGGTATCAGCAACACTGCGGTCAAGAGAGCGAAAATAATCTTACGCAACATGCCCATCACCCGATGCGCCTTTTGGTGCGTGAGCTGATACTTGCTTTCGAGACTTTACTTTTGGTCGTCGAACATCTTGGAACCAGGAGTCAACGCCGTTCCAATCTGCGCGAATGCCCAAGTCAGCAAGCAATAGTTTGCTGCTGATGCGAGCGCTTTCAAAAATAGTTGGAAGGCCACTTCCTGGGTGAGTTCCGCCACCGACGATATACAGATTGTTTGCTTCTTCAAACCGGTTGTGCGGGCGTCTCCAGAGCATTTGCTTGAGGTCATGCGTGAGATTGAAAACCGCTCCTCGATAAATGTCAGATGCGCCCCAGTCATCAGGTGTTACGATGGTCTCTGAAACGATGTGATCTTCGATATCATCGTATCCGAGCTTCGCCAGTTGTTTGACGATAAGATCTCGATAATCTGCTTTGATGTCATCCCACACTATTGAGTCGTGGGTGTTTGGAACTGGAACCAATACATACACGGTTGAATGACCTTCAGGAGCAAGACTGTCATCGGTGATACTCGCATTTTGAACATAGACGGACGGGTCGTCCCATGTTAAACGATGATTGGTAATTTCTTCAAGGTTCTTTTCGTATTGTGAAGATGCGAAAATTTGGTGATGAGGCAAATCATATTGTTTGTCAACACCGAGATAAAGCATGAATGTGGAACACGAATACCCCTTCTTCTCGAGTTTCTTATTTGACCACTTCTTTCTCTTTTCATCAGGGACAAGAGTTGTCATGGCGTGAGCGAAGTCTGCATTGACAACGACCTTGTCTGCCATGATTTCCTTGCCTTCAATGCGAACGCCGACGACCGTTTTGCCTTCATAGATGAGCGACTTAACAGGTGTGTCACAATGAATTTTGACACCCATGTCTTGGGCGATTTCTCCCATGCGAGCAGTAATGCTACCTAGCCCACCTTTGGCGTGAAAAATACCGTGTTCGTATTCAAGGAATGCAAGAATGGTAAACAGTGAAGGTGCGTGAAACGGACTCATTCCTAGGTATTTTGTTTGGAATGACATTGCAAGTCGAACTCGTTCATCATCGAAATGCCTACCTAAGTCTCCGGCAACGCTTGACCATGGTTTGAGAACAGTTGCGACGCGAATTGCTCGCTTAGTTAGAATGTCGCGAGGACTCGACCATGGGGTTTGCAAACACTGCTTTGAGAGATCAAGTTTCTTACGGTTTTGAGTGACGTAGTTCTTGAATCCCTTTGCGTTTTTGTCGCCTGCAAGTTCGCGGATTCGTTCGGTCATCTCCTCAAGATTACTCGTAGCGTCAATATGGCCTCCAGCACCGAAAACCAGTCTATACATGGGGTCAAGTGGCATCAAACCGAGTTCTTTGTGAGCGTCAAGTCCGATAGCTTGGAAGATTTCTTCGATAACCTCTGGGTAGTGGAAAAATGTTGGACCTCGATCGAAAGTGTATCCGTCCATGTGGACAAGTTTGGTTCTGCCTCCGACTTGACTTTCCTTCTCAAACATGGTAACATCAATACCTGAATGAGCGAGCAGTAGTGCGCTTGCGAGGCCTCCGGGGCCGGTTCCGACAATAATTGCCG
>CABYOM010000062.1 GCA_902520595.1 uncultured Candidatus Poseidoniales archaeon
ACCTGAATATTACTTTGATTGGGCGAACCTTGCTGCAAGTTCGGTTGCCGGAACCAACTCGAGTTACCAATTGATTCTACCATCCTCATTTACTGACCAAAGCCATCCAAACTCCTTCCTGCTGAATGTCACGACTGCGGTTATTTCCGAAGCAGGAGCAACCAATGCTTATGCAAGCGCATCTGCTTTGCAGACTTTCCTTGTCGAAGGAAATGCGACCACTGAATTCAAGCGGAATTACAACGGTTCAGGCATTCCTACTTCAGAAGACCTTAGCGTTACTTTAGTTCAAGCTGCCAAAGAGGGTACGTGTTCTGAATTCAATACTGCTTTCGTTACGATGGCGAGGCTTGCAGGTATTCCGGCTCGTAAAGTTACAGGCTTTGCAGGTGGAATATGGAACGGCGATGGATATGCAGTTTATCCAACTCACCTCACGACTTGGGGAGAAGTTCGTCTTCAACAAAATACCGCCAACGGTGGAACCGACTTTGGGTGGGTTGCATTTGACGCATGTCCAGAGCCAGAAGAAGTTGAAATCGTTTCCCAAACAATCTCGGCACTGACCTATGACCGTGATTCAAGTGCGACATTGAACATATCTGGCCAACTCATTTACACTGAGAATGCTACTGCGATTAACGAACTTCCTGTTGTGGGATATCTTGTTCCAATGGCTCTTGAGAATGAAGTTCCAGGACAGGGTGCAGTTCCTAACTTTGAGATTGGCTCGACCATTACGCTCGCAGATGGAACCTTTAGCTTCAACGGAACTCCTCCTGAACTCGACGGCCCGGGGATGTATCGTGTTGTTGTCAAACTCACAGAATCGGGTTATGTTTCTGAGTCTGGAATCATCTATGAGGGTTACATCAACGTAACAGAAGATTCCGTGATCAATCACACTTCTCCGAATGCCATTAACGCACCGATCGCCGGTGCGGGTGCTCTCACGGTGATTGAAGGTCTCCTCTCACTGGAAAATGCACCAACAAATAAGATTGAGAATATTGGATTGAACGACCCTACTCCACCTACTGTTTGGTTAACGTATACTTCTTCAGTGAGTGGATTGACAAATCTCAGTTCTTTCCTCAACATCGATGGTTCGTGGAGTTTTGATTTGGAACTTGACCCGCTTGAAACAAAGACCAACATTTCTGCTACTCTCGGATTTTCAGGATGGCAAGATACCCAAGCACCAGGAATCACACCTTCTCAATTCCATTTACGTCCTTCAACAGCCTCGATTGTCATTGACGTTCGAGATGCACCGAATGTAACAGCTACATTAGAAGGACCGTTAGCAAACAGCAGTGTTCTCCTCATAAACGACAACATATGGTTGAATGGTTCTGCTCTTACCACTGGAGCATCACCTGTTGCAATGCTCGGCAATCTTTCGCTTTCTATACGCGAAAATGGAACATCCCAAGAATGGGTGCAAGTGTTCAACATCTCTGTAAATGGCTCATTCAGCATCCAGCACTTCTTGGCAACTGCAGATGCTCAAGTTATGGCGGGTATTCTTGAACTTCAAGTTCGTTTCTTCCCTGATGCGATTGAGGCGACTGACGATGCCAATGTTTCGGCTGGTGGACCTTACCTCCTGCGTGGATTCCTTGAATTCGAAGTTTTCTCTTCCGCTCAACTGAGAGGCACTGAAGCGACGGTATTGGTTACTGCTGTTGACCACAGGGGGATTTCCACCGATTTGCTTCTCTCAGGAAACTTTGACTATAGTTTCAATGGCAACTGGGTTAACACGACTGTAGACCCTCTCACAGAAACGATGACCATCAATTGGTTGGTCGATTCAACACTCTTTGCTTCTGATTATGATTTTGATATTTCGTTTAATGGCTCCGACCTCTATCAGCCATCTACGGGTAATGCTTTGATGCGTGTGGCTGCAGAAGTTGCTTGGAACTTGAGTTTGAGTCAAGATTGGACACATCTTGGCAATACCAGTTACCTCTTTGGAGATATTTTTGATGCACAATACACGAACATCAGCGTTCTCGGTGATAACATTACAATGCTTTCGATTCTGATGATGACTACAGAAGGAATGCCGATTGACTTGGCTCAGGGATTCTTGAACAACACAACTGGTAGTTTCCTTCTCAACTTTACCGTTCCAACAACAAGTCCTTCTGACTCGTATGAGTTTGTTCTCAACATGGACTTTGATACATTGGCACCACCAGGCGGAGCTTATTTCCGATTTGTCGACAATACGCTCCCTCCTGCCACCCCTGTCCTTCCTTCGACCTTGGTAGGTATTGAATCTGAATTTGTTGTATCACCTGAGCGAGATTCACTGATCGTAGAAGTGAATCAGGCCCTCGACTTTAATGCGAAGATTTCCGATGTTGCAGATATGTCAAACGTAACTGGAGCAACCGTTGAATATATTTTCGATTATGGCGGAGCCAATACTTCAATGGGCACTGATGTATCTGATGCTCAAGGAAACTCGACACTTCAATGGACTGCTACAGGAATTGCACCAGGATATTACGATGTATTGGTCGTTGTTTATGACGATTTAACCGATGGATTGGGACAAGGGAACTCACGACGAACTGGAAACGCTTCAATCGTCAACCTCACCGTTCAAGTTCCGAGCGACATTCGAATCGATTCAATTCCAACCGTGACGACTGCAGGACTGAATTTCAATGTCCTCGGTCAAGTTCTTGACGCCGATGATCCAACTCGTCCACTTTCGACATCAGTCGAGATGTCAGCCTTCTGGTTGAATAATCCGAACGAAACCTTGGTTGCTGCATACCGAACTTCGGTGAATGGTACGTTCAATATCAGCGTTCCAACCGATACCTCAGGTAACGGTACTGAGCGTGGAAACAAGATACTGGTTTTGAGTGTCAATGAAGGTTCTTCTCCGTTTTACCTCACCGCATCTTCTCAGAATGGTATACTGGTAATGGGTGTCAGCCAGTTTGAAAATCTCCAACCCCTCAACCCGATCACTGTAAATCGTGGCGATACCGTGAATATTACGGGTAGGTTACTCGAATCTTCCAATCTTTTCGCACCACTCTCTGCATTTGATGTTGATATCCAGTTCCATGAGACCTGGCTTACTGGAACCCAAACCGATGCAGAAGGGTTTGCCAATTTTAGTCATCAGATTCCTATGTCTCATCCGCTTGGACTCATAGTCGTCAGTTTAGTTTTCAACGGTTCAGTTGACTTGTTGAATACTCAAGTGAATCTGTCAACGATTACTGTTCGCTCGACGACAGTCTTGGTTATCGACCCAATTGCTGATAATCCTGTTGCAGGGACTTCATTCAACATTACAGGACGTGTTAACAGCGATAATGGCAGCGGTCTTGAACAACGTGATGGCAGTGTATTGCCCGCAAACATTTTGTTCAGTATTAACAATCAACCAATTGGATTTACCGTGACTGGAGGATCAGTCACTACTGGTGGAGTTTGGTCAGCAAACATCCTCCTCAGTGAAGCATTCCAGGCAGGGAATAACACCGTTGAAGCATCCTATGTTCCAAACGTCAACTACTATGTTGGCTCTGCGAGTAATACTTCGTTTGACAGTCGTGGTTTCACGACACTGATGTTTGTTCAACCGTCCGTTGATGGCTTAGGTTCTCCATCTCTTAATGACCGTACTGAACGTGGTGAAGACCTCCAAATTCAAGTTCTCTTACGTGACAATACATTGTCTCCGGTCGGCTCACAACAGGTGATAGTATCGCTTCTTGGAACAGATGTGAGTGTTCTTATGACGACCTTTGAAAACGGTACTGCTGCAGGTGTTTTACCTGTTCCAAGTAACCAGAGTGTAGGATTTAACGACCTTCATGTCACCTTTGCAGGAACACCAGGAACAACCGGTTTGATTGGTTCGAACGCCTCGACGCAATTTGTTGTGCTTGCACAGACAAACATTGTGATTACTACTTCACCGTCAACGCTTGTAGCCGGAGATTCATTTACTGTTCAAGGAACACTATTGGATGACCTCAATCAAACGCTTTCAATCAACGGTATATCTTCGATTGCCATCGTTCATCTTCTGGTTGACGGGGTGCCTGTTTCAAGTGTGGAAACAAACGCCACTACTGGTAACTATTCCATTGGGTGGACTTTGCCAGATGATACTTCTGCCGGCGCTCATCTGATTGAAGTTCGATTCCTCGGCGGACGTGATTGGGTTGACCCGATTGGCGTAGGCGATCCAGCAAATCCTGATTTCTACCTCCCAAGCAGCGCTCAAGTGGACTTCAACGTCAGTGTGCCAACCAAGATTGTTCTTTTGACTCCAACTGGCACAGTTGACCGTGAAGCCTCGATGACCATTGAAGGCCGTCTGCTCGACCTGATCGATTCGCCACTGGAAGGTCTTACTGTAGAAGTATGGCTCGGTGGACAGTGGATGACCAACGTCACTACGGATGAAACTGGACTGTTTGTTGCAGTCTATCCTGTTCCTGCAGACGCACCTCTCGGCCCAATTTCTCTTGAAACTCGATTTACTGGCACGACCTTCTATCTGCCGAGCAATGCCACCGGAATGTGGGATGTCTACAGCCAAATTTTGGTTCAAGTCGAGATGGAAAGCCCTGTAGCTGTCGGACAGAATAC
>CABYOM010000063.1 GCA_902520595.1 uncultured Candidatus Poseidoniales archaeon
AAGTGACGAAGATTGGGAAAAAGTTCAACAGGCTGCAATCGAGTTTGAAGGATTGAAGGCTGCCCCTGAAGAGATTGAAATCCCAAAGCGATACGTCTTTGAAGATTTGAAAATCATTCCCCAAAACTTTCGAAGAGAATTGTTAGTGATGGTGGCGGGTACTCACGATCCAAAAACACAAATTTTCCTCAATACGATTCTGCCTGTCAAGGTATTCAATCTATCAATCACTAAACCAGAAATTATTGACGCAACCCACGAACGAATGCGCGAATCCTTCCACCCTGATGGTGGAAATTGGCAGAGGAGGGATATGCCTCGAACTTCGTTTGTTTTCCTCAATGCCGAAGAAGGTTTGACTTCTGAGGAGCAAAGCGCTGCGGCTCACGCCGAAGCAAAAGCTGCTCTTGGCGCATATTGGAATGCTTTAGAAGGAACAATTGACCCATCAAAGGTGCAAAACGCTGCTCAAAATGCTCTTATCGGAAACATAGAAGAAGTGGCGCAACAAATTCTCGAAAGATTCCATCCTCATGACAGGATTATGGCTTGGTTTGACTTCTTCAATCATGACTCTAACCGAGTCTGTCGGGATATGACTGCCTATATGGAAAAAGTCGTCCCACTGGTGGAGAAACAACTTGCTAAGAGGTGAAAAAGTGACAATAGAACACGACACTCCTTCGGCTGTTGAGCCTGGAAGACCGGGGAGTTCACTTTACCCAGAATCTCCTTTGGGAGAGCAGGTTGAAGGAATTCCAACCGGACGTGAGGTCGCTTGGGAACCGTTGGTCGATTATCGCCGTAATGGTGTTTCTGAGACGACCATTCACGGCGCTATTGCTTGGTCCCACGGTGATGAAGTCATCCATTCGTTTGGTGGAAACGTTCTGTGTTACGGTCGTTCGATGATGAAACCGTTCATGCTCAAGGCATTTACCAAAGAATTGGAAGATACTTCTTGGGAACAAAAAGCAATTGCTGTTGCATCGCACAATGGAGATACAGAGCACGTCGCTGCTGCTCAATCACTTCTTTCCATTGAAGAATGGCCGCTTATGCTGACGCCATTGGACGTCCCATTGATTCAATTTGGTCGACAGGTCCGCCGGCCACGGAGATGGTTTCACACATGCTCTGGTGAACACGCTGCAATCCTTCACGGCTGCCGCAAAAAAGGCTGGAATCGTGCAGGATATACGCTCCCTACCCATGAAGTGTTTGATGCTTATATGGCGGAAATACGAACCTACCTTGGAGAGGATTGGAAGCCATTGCGTATTGCAAAAGATGGATGCGGACTTCCAACAGTATCCAATACTGTTGCTGAATTAGCACAAATTTACGCCGGTTTAGTCCGTGATAAGGACAAGGACTGGATCTGGGAATCGATGATTCGAAATCCTGACCTCGTCGGTGGATTCAATCGACTCGATTCGACCATTCTCAAAGCAGGAGGAGGGAGGGTCATTGCTAAGGAGGGTGCGGACGGGTTACTCGGATTAGCCATCGAGCATCCTGATTATCCCAAAGGGCTTGGGATTGTAGTCAAGATTGCGCATGGCTGGAACTCTCAAGCGATGTGGTATGTTGCCCGTGCGGTATTGGGTGTTCTTGGAATCGATTTACGAAATCCCTATCCCTTGCACCGACAGAAAGCATTCATCGTACCCGGAATCGTCCCTGAACGGTATTTACCGAAACTTGAAAAATTGCCCACATGGGATGAATGGGACCCAGACCAAGACCGTTGGTTGTATGATGTCGAGGTGTGAATATGCACGCGGTTGGAAATTTCATCGATGGTTCCTTTCTCCCCGCTCAAAGTGGAAAGACCTTGAATGACTTTGATCCTGCAACAGAAAAGATTGTTGCCACCATTCCCCGTTCACAAACTGAAGATGTCGAAAGCGCAGTTGCCGCTGCTCACTCGGCACAGGAAGGGTGGGCTAATCTTACGCTTGAACAACGAGCGAATTGGCTTGATAAAATTGCAGATGCGCTTGAGGAAAAAACTGAACAGATTGCGCAGACTGAATCTATGGACACCGGCAAGCCAATCTCATTGGCTCGACGTGTAGATGCAGCACGTTCAGTCAGTAATTTCAGATTCTTTGCAGAATTCGGACGACAACAAACTCAGCAAACATTCCAAATGGAGGACGCACTCAATGTCGTCCATCGCTCACCAGTTGGAACTGTTGGCCTCATTACGCCATGGAATCTTCCGTTATACTTACTGACATGGAAAGTCGCCCCGGCACTTCTCATGGGAAATACAATCATTGCCAAACCAAGTGAAATCACCCCACTTACGGCTCACCTCTTGGCGGAAACAGTTCTTGAACTCGAGTTGCCAAAAGGAGTATTCAACCTTATTCATGGACTTGGACCAGAAGCTGGACAAGCAATTTTAGAGCATCCAGACATCAAGGCAATATCGTTTACAGGCGGTACTGAAACTGGACGAATTGTTGCGCGAACAGCAGCCCCAATGTTCAAGAAATTATCTCTTGAACTGGGTGGTAAAAATGCTACCGTTATTTTTGCCGATGCTGATTTGCAAAGCGCCGTTGAGGGGGCTGTTCGAGCCGCATTTACCAATTCAGGACAAGTCTGTCTGTGTGGGTCTCGAATATTTGTCGAAGAGAAAATTTTCAAGCAATTCAAGGATCTTTTTGTTGAAAATGTCAATGCAATCAAAATTGGAAATCCAATGGATGAAACAACTGAGATGGGTACGGTCATATCACCTGAACACCTTCTTAAGGTTGAATCTTACATCCGCTTGGCAGAACAAGAAGGAGGCGTAATTTTAGCTGGTGGAACCCGAGAGATGACCGGCTACAATGGACCTGACGGAGTTGGAGCATTTTTGCGACCGACCGTTGTGGACAATTTATCGTATACTTCTCGGTGTGCAACTGAGGAGATTTTTGGCCCGATGGTCACTTTGCATTCGTTCACATCAGAACAGGAGGCACTACAGATGGTTAATTCATCAGAATATGGTTTGGCAGGTTCGGTTTGGACATCCAATCTTGAGCGAGGAGAGAGATTTTCATCACAAATCGATTCCGGCATTGTATGGGTAAATACGTGGCTTCATCGGGACCTAAGAACCCCTTTTGGCGGTGTTAAAAATTCTGGAGTTGGACGAGAGGGCGGGCAATGGTCGCTCGATTTCTTTTCCGAATTGACCAACATTTGCATCAAGGGTTCTAATGGTAATTGACAAACATATCTTCAAAAGGTCGAAGTAGGATTTGTGTATAATGGCCGCTTTACCACTCTTCGTTTTACCAATGGTTTTGATGCCAGGAGAAATTCAAGAATTACGAGTGTTCGAGCCGCGTTACAGGCAAATGCTTGATGATTGTTTACTTGATGAGAAAAATTTTGGATTGGTTATGAACGATCCATTTCAGCCAGTGAACGGGTGGGATGGCCCCCGACAACACGGTTGTGAAGTCGAAATACTGCATCATGAAACGAAGGGTAGCAACCATTTTTTACAAATTATCGGGCGTAGGAGATTCTCTGTTCTCGACATAGCAAAACCAGCCCTTCCACCCTTTAGCGACCCTATGTTTGAATCCCTTGTCGGTGAAGATGGCTTACTCCCAGATCTCCAAGCCTTGCTTGAAATGATTCCAGAAGACGTTGAACATTCAAAACTCTACATCAGTGCTGAAGTTGAATACCACTCTCAAGAAGAGGTCACTGGTGTTGAACATCAAGATATTCTCAAGAAGATTCTAGACCATGTTCTTCACCGAATTGGAACAGTTCTTCGAATAGAAGAGGAGACGCTCACGCAATGGGTGAAGGAAAGGGTCGACCTTGCCATCAGTGAAGACCCGTACTCTGTCTACACAGTATCCGCCCTGGTAGTTAACGAACTGGAATCAAAACAGCAGATATTGGCTTGCGATACACTTGCAGAGGCCGTCGACGAACTTCTTCACCATGTAGAAATGGTTCAAGAAGAAGAGTAATTCGTAACGGCGAGGGTTTCAAAGCAGACTTGACCGTCGCACTACCATGTCGGTTCACGCTAAGGCGAGAAAGGTCACAACGCACACCCTTCTAGAAATGAAGCGTGCTGGTGAAAAAATCACTATGCTTACTGCCTATGATTATTCATTGGCAAAACTTGTCGACCAAGCCGGTGTAGACGTCATCTTGGTAGGCGACTCTGCTTCAAATGTCATGGCAGGTCAAGTAACGACCGTCCCAATCACACTTGAACACATGATTTACCATGCACAAT
>CABYOM010000064.1 GCA_902520595.1 uncultured Candidatus Poseidoniales archaeon
AACACCGGATAATCTTGGAGATATATCCGTGAGCGGTGATGCGAACAATTTCGAATACGATTTAGATGACGACCAAATTTCAAATGAAAACGATTCGTTCCCTCTCGACAAATCCTCTGACGTAGCCTCTTGGAATTGTCCAACAATGCAGAATCCGAACCCAGTCAGCCCAGACCCTCGATGTAATACGCGCCGTGCTTCCTTCTCCCAGTTCAATGATTGGGACGGTGACGGAATTAACAACTGGATTGACGTTGATGACGACAATGATGGAATCATTGACCCACTGGATATTGACTGGGATTGTGACCTTGACAATGACGGCGACTTGCACGCTATTAACGGGGCTCTTTACAGAGATGACGGGCCAAACTCCGTCGATTCAGATATTGACGGTGATGGCTTAGAAAACGACATTGACTGGGACGATGACAACGATGGAATTTCTGATTTCTACGACCCAGATGACGGAAACTGTGGTGTTGTCGATTTCGATGCAAATGACAATTTCGCATCTCCTTACTATCCTGTTGCTGATGGTGGAAATCTCGATGGAACTCAAGACAGTACGCCTTATACCGATAATGCAACTGACCACTGGAACCTTATTTTCTGGCACAACCCATTCTCCGATGTTGTCCTTGATTACAACGGCTACGACGCCACAACAACACCGGTAACACCCGGAACCGTTCCAGAATTTTACTGGTTCATGTTCGCTCGATGGTCGCCTTACAACGGCGGTAATGATTGGGATATTGACGCCGATGGCGATTCTCTTACCAATGGTCTGGATATTGACCAAGATGCGGACGGTTTACCCGATTGGTGGGATCAAGACGAAGGTAACGATGGTTTACACGATGTGAATGACCTCAAGATGGGCGGATCGTTTAATCTCACCTCATGTGGTTGGACGGCGGGCAACATCGCCAGCGGTTATGTTTGCGGTTACAGTTATGCTCTTGCTTACCACATGCCTTTGAACGGCGTTAATGCACAATTTGGCTCACCTTATTCGACACGACCTGATGCTTTTGTTGACCAAGGCCCTACTACGGGCGGTCCTTCAGGCAATTGGAGTTGCACCCCTGGCGCACAAGGTGGATGTTGGCACTATGACTTCGGCGGAGACGGCTCAGTTGAATCTGGAATCACCTTCACACAAATTCAAGACAACCGTGACGCTTTCGTCACTTGGTTCGGGCTTCAAACCGGAATTTGGCAGTGGACTTCTGACAACGGCCCCGTTGCAGATTTCCCTGATGAACTGGGTGCGGACCTTCTCAAGAACCATGTCGACGGTGACGTTGATGGCGATTTCACTAATATGACGGTTGACCTTGACAATGATTACGATTCTGTCTATGATTGGTATGACGTCGACGACGATAACAACGGTCTTTGGGATTTCTTTGAAGTTGACACTGATGACGATTGGGATAACGATGCCAATCAAGAAAATGGTAACTTCTTTAGCGGCGCAAATTGTATCGATAACGACGATGACGGAAACGATGCAGATGTCGATGAAGACGGCTTTTTCCAGGCAGTATGGGACTTAGGGATTCTTTCTCAAGGCTTGATTCAACCTACAATTTACGACGTTGACAACGATAACGATGCAGTTCCTGATGCAGAAGATTGGGACGACGATAACAACGGCATTCCCGACAGCGTCCAAGAAACGTTGCCAAATTGTTTCTGGGGCGAAGAACAGCATCCTTTCGACCATGACAACGATGGCATAGTGGATTGGGCAGACGACGACTGGGATGCAGACGGCATCCCTAACACGGTTGAACTCGCAGGCGCTACTCCATACACGACAGCTTGGGATCACGATAACGACGGACTCCGAGACGATATCGATGAAGACGACGATCAAGATGGAATGCTTGACGATGACGAAGTTCTTCTTTGGCCTACTCGCTTTGACCGCAATTCTACCAACCCATGGGACCATGATGACTATGGCGATGGTGAAGGACTTGCTAACCCGCTCGACCCTTCAACCGGACCGGATGCCATCGATAATGATGATGATAATGATACACTCATCGATGCTGACTTCGACCACCTCGAAGAGGGAGAAACTGGTTTCCCTTGCTACAGTGGCGCTGAGTCGAGTGATTGGGACCATGACAATGACTGCGTCTTAGACGAAGACGATAAGGCACCGACATTCATTACACTCAATTTACCTGATACCCTGTGGCTTGATGCTCAGTCGCCATCGATTTTCAGTGGACACGTTGATTGGGTCAATCCAGTTTCTGGTGTCTTTGAACCTGCAGTTGGGCTTCCAGTCCAAGTCCACATTGAATGGGCAGATAACGGAACAACGGCCTTGGAGACCATCAACGTCTTGACATCTGCCGTTGGCAATTTCACCGTCGGACAATTCCTCTATCCAGAGGATTTGACTGTTGGCGACAACACAACATACAGAGTTTATGCAATCGTAACAGAGATGTTTGCATTCAATGGAAATGAATCGCAGTCGTATTACCTTGGAGCCGAAGCAAACCTTACTGCAGATATTTACCTTGACAGTTATTTCCGTAGCGATGAGCAACCGTTCTGGGTCGACATGTGGTCCTATTACACCGCAGACTTGCAACGAGGAATTTTCGATAACTTGGTTCCGAGCACACCGTTTACATTCTCTGTTCGTGGAGGAATTTTCGGAAACTATACTCATCCAACCAATTTCACAGGTCTTGGCGGAAACGGTTACCGAGCCGGAAGTAACGGTCTTGTCTCTGTGACTTTCGTTCAGGACATCGGAATTAATGGACTATGGAAGCAAATTCAATGGAACTCAACCCGAGATAATGGAGTTGGACAGATTCCAGGTGGATATGAAGAAGTTTCATGGGATGCAAACTCATTAGAACTCAAACCGCTGCTCGACGGCAATGGAGATATCATCGAATACGACTACACCAACACGAGTTTACCGGCCGGTGACTATGAAGTTACGGCCACTGCCCAGCCTGATTTGGCTGCAGAATGGCCGTTCCCATATCTCCATGGCGACAGCACTGAGCCACAAGCCATTCGTGTCATGCACCGAATGAACATTGAAGCACAGATGATTGTGGAAGGAACCAATCCAGTTTACTGGTATAACTCATCGATTAATAACGGCGATGGTACCTTCGGAAATTGGGCAACAATCTTCCACGCTGAAGCTTTGAATGGTGCTGGATTAAACTTTGCAGAGATTTCGAAATCGAAACCATATCCATTGAATTGGGATGGTAATCCAGCGACACTGCTTGGCGAAGAGGCCCAACTGCGTAATTTCATTGCGACCAATTCTACACATTGGTTCATTACTTTAGTGAACGGTGGAGACAGCGATTTACCACCTTGTGGTGCAGTTGATCCAACCGACCCAGACAGTCTTGTTCGATGTGAAATTGTCCCTGAGATGAATACCGGCGACGGTCTTTGGGTCATGGGTAACGTAACCAACCGAACCGATGTGCCGTGGGATGCAGATCCGATTGCACTTCAGGTTGATATTGACGGTAACGGTCAATTCCTTGGACAACAAGAGACCGCATACACCCAACGCCCGACAAAGGCTTGCCCTACTTGCGATGCAGAGTTTGAATACAACTGGTCATGGTACAGCCAATACGGCTCAGGGACCTATGGAATGCGTGTCGATTTCACAAATTCAGCATACTACTTCACAGGTAATAGTTCGACACTCGCTGCAACAGGTGCTTACATCAACGTCACTGTTGTTGGAACGACAGATTTCCAAACGACCTCAGTGCCGCGTCTTTATCGAAACACCAGTACTACAATTCAAGCGAAACTGGTAGACAATTCCTTGCAACCAGTTCGTAATGTCCCGGTCAACTATACGTGGTCAGCAGACGGTAGAACTGGCGTGAATTACACCGATGATAACGGATTCTTTGAAATTCCATTCAACATTTCCGCTACTGATTCACTGGGCGACTTCAGCCTTCAGTTTGAATTCGCAGGAACACCGCTGCTCAAAGGGAACACTATGGTTCAGCAGGTCTGGGTTGTTTCCCGAACCTACCTGTCTGTAGTTTCAACAGA
>CABYOM010000065.1 GCA_902520595.1 uncultured Candidatus Poseidoniales archaeon
TCCTTTGTTCACCTTCGTGTTGCTGGTGCACTTGTCTTCCAATGGACACTGTGAGGTGTTCCTTTGCCGACGCTCATCATGATGCATGGAATGACTGGCGATGCAGATATGATGCGTCCCTTTGCTGAAAAAATACTCCCTGAAGGTTGGACGCTCATCGTCCCTGAAGCACGTTACAGTCACCCGCTAAGAGGTCGGACATGGTGGAGATATGAAGACGAAGATGCTGATGCAACACGCCGAATGACGTTGTCTCGCAGAGAACTCATTGACGTCGATTCTTCCCTTTCACAACTTGAACAACTGATTGCTGAACAAGCACCACTCGGCCCCCTAGTTGTCGGTGGTTTTTCTCAAGGTGGAGCAATGGCTCAAGAAATTTTGCAATTACCCCTTGCAGACAGAATCGTTGGTGTTGTCGCTATGGGCACTCGTCTTGTACGGGAGATGGAACTGCGAATTCGTCTTGCTGAATTAGAGCCAAAACATCTGTTTTGGATGCATGGCGAAAAGGACCTGAGAGTTTCCATACAGGATGGTTGGGCAGTTGCTCACGTGTTTGAATCTGCGGGTTGGGCAATGGAATTAATTGAACACCCTAAGGGCCACATGATTCCAATGGAACATCATGAAGCGTTGAAAGAATGGTTAACTGCGCTGTCGCAGATACGGCTGTAATTGGTCGTATCCGCCGATGAATACAGGTTGTTCATCGCGTATGTCAAGGATAACAGGCACGGTTCGATGCCCAGTTGCTTCAACAATTGATTGTCTCAAATTAGGGATCTCATCAAAGTTGTATTCAGTATAAGAAAGTCCTTTGCGGTCAAGTAACCGGGTTGCTGCAGTGCAGTATCCGCAAAAATGACCAGTGTATATGAGGAACTCAGTTGAATTTGAATTCGCATGCTCAAAGAGTATTTCCTCCCCCATGGAGAGTGATTTTTGTCACTCTACTTGAGGCTATGCTCCCAGAGTAACGACTCGGTATTCATGGGATTCATAGGGCCCATTCAAACAAGACTTAATTTCAGAAACCGCTTCATTCGTTCTGTCTGAACCTATACGGAATACTTTGGTAGAGATGCCCAAATTCGATGCTCTTCGACTCAATACTTCAGCAGTGAGAGTTCCAAATCCATGAATTCCGTCAATGGCTGCCCCTGTTGGAATCCCCTCTCTTTTGTTGCCGTTTGTAGATGAATGGTCTGTGATGACAATCATTTGAGAAGTAGAGGAATTTTCTATTTTATCTAGAGCTTCTCGAAGTAACGTGATTGTGCCTGACAGTCTTTTTATTGGGTCTGGCGATTGGTTGTCATATGTTTCAACAACAACTGCGTCCGCATTCTCAACTGCATCAACTTGGGTGCAACCCTCTTCTAACAGGGTGTCTAATATTCGTCCTCCGCGACCGTAGTATAGCAACCGCGTCATGGTAATTCCAACGGATTCTCAGTCAAGTTCTTTGCCCTCTCATGAGGTCGAAAGTATTAACTTAAAGCGGGTTTAAAGAGCACATTATGCTTGTCGAGTATTACGAATCGAAACGGAAGGATAAAAAGACCGCTCTCCGTCCTATATTCATGCTAGCGGAGCGCACGCACAAGTTTGCCTCTTTTGTAGCCCTGCTGATGTTTTTGTTCTCTTCAATTTCCTCGGCTCAGGTCATGTTCATTGACCTTGAACTCGATGACGAAAATCAGGCTTTTGCAAACGGTCGTTCAGACACGGATGGCGACGGTATTCTTGACTCGGCAGACTCATGTCTCGACGGGGAATCGAGTTGGACTTCCAATGCCTTTACCGACCACGATGGTGATGGTTGTAAAGACGATGTAGAAGATTCTGATGATGATAACGATTCAGTAGCCGATGGTAGCGATACTTGTCCTACTGGCGATACATCGTGGACATCGGATTCATCGACCGATAACGATGGAGACGGTTGTAGAGATTCTACTGAAGACAACGATGATGACAACGATGGGCTCGGCGACAGCAGCGACTCCTGCCCAGCCGGCGACACGGGATGGACTTCAAATTCAGGAACCGATCATGACGCAGACGGTTGCCGTGATGATGGTGAAGATACCGATGATGACGATGATGGCGTTGCAGATTTGGATGACGGTTGCTCTCGAGGCGATACCGGCTGGACTTCAAATTCAGGAACCGATCATGACGCAGATGGTTGTAGAGATTCGAGTGAAGATAGCGACGATGATGGTGATGGGGTTGCAGATGGTAGTGATTCTTGTGCAACTGGCGCAACCTCTTGGGTATCGAATCCTTCAACAGACCTTGATGGCGATGGTTGCAAGGATTCCTCTGAAGATCCTGATGACGACGGCGACGGTGTAGTCGACCTGTCAGATTCTTGCCCGTTGGGTACAACCGGCTGGACCTCGAATGGCGCAACCGATTATGATAATGACGGTTGTGAGGATTCTGGTGAAGATACCGACGATGACGATGACACAATTCAGGATAGTTTTGATTCATGCCCAGTAGGCGATATCGGCTGGACGCCTTCGCTGGCTAACGATTACGACTCTGATGGGTGTAAAGACGCAACCGAGGATGATGATGACGACGATGATGGCGTGCTTGATTCAGCTCCAGACTTATGCCAAACCGGTGACAAAGGTTGGACATCCGACTCCGGCACCGATCATGATTCAGATGGTTGTCAAGACGCCTCCTCGGAAGACACCGACGATGATAATGATGGAATCACAGATTCAAGCGACAGCTGTAATAAGGGCGTCATGGGATGGACTTCTTCATCCAGTAACGACCATGATTCAGACGGTTGTCTTGATTCCAATGCAGAAGATGGAGACGACGATAACGACGATGTTTTAGACGGCGCAGATGATTGTCCAAAAGGAGATCTAGGCTGGATTTCAAATCAAGGCACCACAGACCACGATGAAGATGGTTGTCAAGATTCGAACGAAGATTTGGATGATGACAACGATGGCGTAGCCGATTTATTCCCAGATTTGTGTCAATTCGGCGACACAGGTTGGACTTCTTCTTCCGCCAATGACCACGACGGCGATGGTTGTCGAGATTCGACTGAAGACGATGATAAGGACAACGACGGAGTTTTGGATGTTAGTGACGATTGTGCCGATGGATACACTGGTTGGACATCGAATAGTGGAACTGATAACGATGGTGACGGCTGTCAAGACGCATCGACTGAGGATAATGATGACGATAACGATGGCGTCCTAGATGGAAGCGACTCATGCCCAGCAGGAAACACGGGTTGGACTTCCGACCAAGCCACTACTGATCACGATGAAGATGGTTGCCAAGATTCAATCGAGGATTTGGACGATGATAATGATGGCGTTGCTGACTTATTCCCTGACTTATGCCAAACCGGTGATCTAGGCTGGACGTCCACACCATCCAATGACTATGATGGTGACGGATGTCGCGACTCCACAGAAGATGATGACAAAGACAATGACGAAGTCCTTGATGTCGATGATGATTGCCCTGCGGGTAACTTAGGTTGGATTTCAAACGGCGGCACTGATAACGACGGTGACGGTTGTCAAGATGCAACAAGTGAAGACACAGATGACGATAACGATGGCATCACCGATGCAAGTGACTCATGTCCTGCAGGTGATACCGGTTGGGTTTCAGATTCCTCGAACGACTATGATTCAGACGGTTGCAAAGACTCGAGCAGCGAAGATCCAGACGATGATAACGACGGAATAAATGATGGGATTGATTTATGCCCGAAAGGTAGTTTGAGTTGGATT
>CABYOM010000066.1 GCA_902520595.1 uncultured Candidatus Poseidoniales archaeon
TAGGTTACGGTCCAAGTCTGCAGGATTTTGTATCCGCCATGTTGTTTGGCCAAGCGTTTCGCTTGAGTCGGTGATCCTCATGTTGTAATACATACTTGAGCCGGGCGAAACCGGGCCCACTGTTCCAAGAGTCCCTCCATCTGAATCGGCAATAACTTCAACCAATATTCCAAACGTTCGATGAACAGTGAAAGCCACTTCTGTGCTCAATTCTGTGTCGCTTGTGCTTGCGACCGTGAATTGGACCAAACCAATATCTTGCTCATCACGTTCACTTGGAGGATAAATTTCCATTCGAACTGTGAGGATTTGGTTGGAGCCGATATCAGGGGTAATCGAATAGATCGATTCCTCAGTCAATTCCATGCCGGTATCGTTATCGAAAAACTTGAATTGCCAACTAATCGGGACTTCAGTGACCCGAATTCTAAAGGAATCAGTAACGAATCCTGCATTGAACACATCGATGAAAAATTCACCCTTCGTTTCACCCGCATCAACATAATGCGACAAAGTCTCATCATATGCATCAGGTCGGGTTGAATCCGCAATTTGGATTTGGTGCTCGAAATCCTCGAACACGGCAATGCGCGGAGGTGACAAGACTTCAGATTCTTCAAGCGACAAGACGATGGTTGCCAAAGCAACTTCTCGCTGAACACCATCAATCTGGGCAAAAGCTCTGGCTTCAATTTCGATACTGCTTGGTGCATTGGTCAAATCCCCATCGACGACATCAAAGGAAAGAATTGGACGGGCAAAAGTTCCTCCACCGTTGAGGTCCACACCGTCAGGAGAATCCCAGATTGGGTCCGACCACGAAGATGGGAATGGAGAGCCAACCAAATCGAATTTAACATTCATTGCCGCAGAGGTTGAACCAGTATGTTCGACGAGGAACTCAATGCTCGAGGTTTGACCTGGAGCAATGAGGACCGTATCGGGTTGAGAAGACGGTAGAGAAAGATAGAGGTCATGCTCAATGAAGGTAATTCCAGAATGCTCAAAGACGAGGGTGTGACCTTGGACGTCACTGATCTCCAGACGTAGAGGATATTCTCCAGCGGAGATTCCTGAGTCATACGTCCACGTGTAGTTTCCAATCAAACCTTGATTGTCCAATTTGAGGTCGTTGTCTTCAAACGATTTATCGAATACTGAATTTGCACCGTTCGGAGTGCTCATAATCAAATCAACACCTTGGATGTCGTCGCGTCCGAAAGCATCTCGGACATCAACTGTAAACTGCATTGTTCTGAAGTCAGGACGATGGTTTGGAGACCATTCAGTAATCTCTTGGTCAAGGAAACTCGCACCTGGCCGGTGGACTCTCACCGAAGAATCAGCAAGTGCGTTAGCCTTGAGTTCGAGTTTCGAAGTTCCAGAAGTATCTTCAACGTCACCAAATGCGACGTTCACTTCACAACTGCCTCCACCAAAGCCTCCAGTGTTGCTTTCACAAGTAGCCTGTGCGTCGATGTTAAGTTCGAGTTGTTCACCGCTTTCGACCATAAATCCACTCGATGGGATTTCAAAATCAATTGTGGTGGTCACCCAAGGACAACTGCTGGTCCCAAGGGCGTTACTGGTGCAGGGGTCTTCACGGGTCTCAGAGACGGAGTCTATTTCCGAGCCACCAGAGTCTAACGAATAAGTAACATCTGCAGTCGAGCCCTCTGTTCCCTTAAATTGCATGAAAACGGTTAGCGTTACTTTGTCCGTATTATCTCGGCCGTAAACGGCGAGGTCGGATATCATCTCGTTACTTCTGAATTGAATACCTCCGAGTGCACTGAGTTCTTGGTGGGAGCCGGAAGGTTCCTCAGTGGTGATTGAACCATCGCCACCGGTTTCTGAAGTGGACTCGTCCAGATACAAATCATAGGATTGGCAACTTGAACAATCGCTTCCTGAAGGCATTACTGCGGACTGTTCAGCAAGTTCTTGCTCAGCGTCATTAGCTGGAATTGAGGGCGCTGAAAGAGGTAGTACAGAGCCGAAAAGTATGATCACTAAAAGGACCGGTAAAATGCGGTTGACGGAAGTTGCATGCGTAGAGGACACCCTGTTCACCAAAGTGGCCTGTTCAGCCGAGTGTTAAACGGTTTTGCATTGAATGTTCAAGAAAACCCCCTCTACGAGGGGGATTCAAAAAAAAGAATCTCAAGAATCATTCATTCCAATCATAGGCATGTTTGAACCTCACTTATTCAGGTGCGGAAGAGTATTTGGCTTGAATCAAAATGTCCGGTTCATGAAGAACATAAAGGGTGGTTTACAAAAAAAGGACAACCCATAAATGCCTTATTTGTAGGGGAACTCGTAGATGATAATGCCGGAATCCGGTAATAACTAGAATGTTTTCAGTAATCAAACAAGGCGAATTATTGCATATGCTTAGTGTTCGGAAATTGCGTGATTTCTATTTTTTACTCAAACATATATCATTCGCAGTATCGCGTTTTGAGTATAGGTGCAGGGGGTGGGATACGAACCCACGAACCCATACGGGACCGGATCTTAAGCCCGGCGCCTTTGACCACCTCAGCCACCCCTGCAGACCTCCGAACTACCGAAAGGATTTGAAGAAAACCCTTCGGCAATTGCCTCAAGGTGAAACAGACCAGCCACCATCAACATTGATGATTTGACCAGAAATGTAGGTGGATTCAAGCAAAAACATAACCGCTTTAGCTACGTCAATGGTTTCACCTGCTCTTCCCAAAGGAACTTTTTCTACAACCGATGCGAAATGTTCACTCTCCCAATCCGCAGCGATGATAGCACCGGGTGCAACACAATTAACTCGGATTTCGGGCGCAAGGTCACCGGCTAAATTCATCATCAATTGCCTCAATCCCGCTTTACTTGACGTGTAATGAGAAAGTCCTTTCCAAGCGAGGCCAAGTGAGGTGTCAATCATGCCAATTACGCAACCATTTGCAGAACGTAATTGAGGGAGAAGGCCTTGTGTAAGCACAAACGGAACTTCGATATGAAGTCGAGTATTGAGTCGGAGTGTTTCAAGAGAAACTGAATCGTAGTCTTGCGAACTATAGATTGAAGCATTGTGAATGAGTGCGTGTAATCCACCGCTCTTTTCCACCATCTCATGACCAGAAACTACCTGGAGAAGTGAGGTGATATCTTCATCGAGATTCAAGTCTGCTTGGAGAATTTCTGCAGGTGCTTTTGAACCGTTTTTTTGCTCAAAATCTTCAAGGATTTGCTGAGCTTCAACAACTGAATTTCGAACGTGAATAAGAACAAACCAGCCGTGTTCCATAAGGAGAGATGCAGTGGCAGCACCTATGCGCTTACCTCCTCCTGTAATCAGTGCTACACGCTGTGCCATGCTCGACACGAAGCGTTCGCCCTTCATCAATGCTCTCAATAAAAACTGCATCCGAAAATGGCTCTGGAATGAAGTTTGAGGAAAGTAAGGTGTAAAAAGCCAACAGCACACCTTTTTGATAGGCAAAGCATAGGATGAAACAAGGGGGAGAAGGTATGTCGGGCAAACAACTACCCATGGCGAGTAAAACTCCACCTCCAAAACGGTCCAAACCGAAGCGTGAACGATTGCCAAGTTGGTTCCGTACAACTTTGCCATCCGGTGAGCAGCAAGCGATTTTTAACAAGACAAAGTCTGCTGTTAAAGACAACACTTTACACACCGTTTGCCAAGAAGCAAGATGTCCGAACATCCATGACTGC
>CABYOM010000067.1 GCA_902520595.1 uncultured Candidatus Poseidoniales archaeon
CGTCACCGGTGATCTCGTAATTTTGCAGACAGTTCTCGATGGATTAAATGCTTCTCAAATCAGATCAACCGCGATATCACTCTTCGTTTCTATGCTTGTCTTATTGGCACTGACCCGTCGAATGGTTCCCGCACTGGTTGTCCTTTTGCCGGTTGCTTTAGCGTCACTCTGGGTGGCTGGATCAATGTTCCTTCTCGGGCTGAAATGGAACGTTTTGACCGTAATGGTGACGGCATTGACCATCGGTATAGGAATCGACTATTCGATACATATGTGGCGTCGGATCGAGGTGGAACTGGCTCGAAGAGATACACATTGGGAGGCTCTACGCGCTGCACTTTCAACCACTGGTGTGGCATTGATTATGAGTGCGCTTACCACGGCATTTGGATTCCTTGTCTTACTGTTTTCACCGATGCCAGTCATTCAAGACTTCGGATTAATCACCGCAGTCACCGTGTTCTTTTCCCTTGTTCTTGCCCTTCTGCTCTTGCCAGTTTTGGTTGAACTCTCAGCACGGAATAAGGAAGAAGTATTGGAACTCGATGATGGCACCATCATCGAGGGCTGATTAAACGATTGAAAGAGCGTCGGTGATTTCCTTCATCGAAAGGTTTTGCTCCCTTGCAACCAATGCTAAGCACATCCACGTGCTTGCGTATTTTAGAGCCTGATGTTTTCTTTTTGCCCGACGCTCGACTTCTTCAAGCGAAATTTCAGAGGCTTTGGAGATGTATTTGGAAAGCCGTTGAGTAAGTTTGGCCCTTGGATCATTGGAATCTGCTGCATAGCTCAGTGGTTGTGGCTTTGCTTTAGCTACGTTTTCAACTGCTGGTTTTGGATTCTCTTGTTCGTTTTGTTCTTCTCTCTCACTTGCGTGAACGGGGTGTAGGAGCCTGGAGGGACGCGGGAACCAGCCAAGTGGCGAGTGTACATCTTTGAGTGATACACGAGGCATGAGGGCGTTCTCTTCCCCACCGAGCCAACCTTTGCCAATCAAAGCCTGAACAATTTTCTCAGCCTCACTGGGGTTTACCCATTCCATGTCAAACGAAAGAATACGTTCAATGTCTAACGCGTCGAGTTTTTCTCCATCTCGAAAGCAGATGGCGAGAACACGTCGTATATCTTCGACATCCTCACTCGCCATGTTGGTAACACCGGTTAACACTTCAAGAAGTTAAGCATTGGGCTTAATGAGTTCGAGTGAAGGATTCATCAGGATTTTGCTTCCAAGTTCCACACAGCAAACCGGTGTAAGTCGTTTGTCCTTGGTCATACTGGTAATCCCCTCCACCTGGTAATTGTGAATAGTTTGAGACTGAGGTTCCGATGACGGGTAAGTGAGCGTTTTCTTGAACAGAATCTGCTTCTACTTGCACTTCTGATTCTACAGTTTTCGGTGGCGGCCCCTTGAGATTGGATGGGATTTTGGTAGTCCCACTGCTTTTTTGTGGTGGCCCAGAGAGTGGCTTTGATTCTGTTGGCTTGCCGACATCTTCCTCATCGATTTTTCTCATACGAAGTATGACGGTCGAGATTCCGATAATCACCAATACACCACCTCCAGCGGATACAGCGATGAACATGCTTGAGATGCCTTCATCTTCACTGGAATAATTTTGAGTCCAGATATTATTGGTTTCACTCAATTCCCAGATCTCTTGTTCTTGATCAATTTCAATCCTCAAGGTCCATCCTCCGTTAGGCACGACGAGTGTGCTGCGAATACTTACAGCGGAATTCTCGGAGATTCCAGTAAGTGATTCTCGCGCAACAATTGTCGATACTTCATCTTGAATCACACTTATTGAAATGTTAAATGGCACTTCAATCTGTTCACCGGAACTCACTATTTTCATTTCCATTCGAAGTGTCGAACCCGGCTTTGCATCACCTTCGAACTCGACTGAACCAATAGCGAGATCAGGGCCAACGTTACTGAGTGAAGAGATCAGCCATGGATTATTTTGAGAATTGCCATCCGGTGCAGAAAGCATCCATCCAGCGTCATCACTACCACTTGCCCAACAAGCGATATTGGATTGAGTAGAAAGCGTTGATGGGTCGCCTTGTTCAGCGAAGTTGTAGACAAAACTGAACATTGTTTTGCCGTTGAAGACGGTCGTTGATTCACGACTCAAAGTGAGTATTGGCCATTCAAAGTCAAGTGCCTGAATCTGGCAACTGAGTGTTAAGTTTCCACTCCATGAATTTGCTTCAGCGATACTGACTCCAATTTCTACACTGTCCAAATGATAACGTGAAACACCTGTAGTCAGTGTTGAAGGCAGCAACACGGGTGCTTCACCATCTAATATCATATTTGGTAATTCAGTTGTGAAGAGTTTTTCAGAATCATACGGGTCCCAAATTTCAACGACGGTTTGATGCCACAGCCCAGAACCAATGGGGGTTTGAATTTGTGTTGATAATTTACCATCGATAACTTCTGCTGAGAAACTACTGGAAAAGAATTCGTTCTGAATTTTTCCTCGCCAAAATACGGAGACGTAACCGTTGTAGGAAGAATTGCTCACCAGATGGTAGATGGAGGCATTGAGCAGTACATGCTCACCTGAAATCATACTCCAACCCGTACTGAGTTCACCCTGAATTGGCCCTTCAATATCTGTGAGTGGGTCCATTTCTATGGACATTTGCCGTTGCAATACCCACTGATTTTGAAATCCGACTTCATTGGTTCCATCATAATCATCAACTTGAACCTCAAGATAACCAAGTTCCAGAGCTGAATTGACAAAAGTCCAACTCACTTTTCCAATAAAGTAAATCACTAAACTATCGTTTTCCAAGATTGCGTAGCAGGAAGAATCGACTTGTATCCGTGCATCCATTTCTTCACATGTTCCAAGGTTGGTGTTGTATCGCATTCCAAGACTTTCATCGTCTCCTAGTTCAAGGCGAACTTGAGCGATATCGGACATATTATTGCTGTCGCTCACGATCACTTTCCAGCCAACATCTCCAGTTGGTTCAAGCCTTTGTTCGCCATCAATAGTTGTGTCAAAAAGTGGTTCAAGTAAAGTTACATTTGCTTTTTCTGGCGTTCGGCTCATCCAAGTTATTTTGCCGCTATCAGGTGAATGGCTGATGTCACGGATGTTTTTCCCAGCAAGATTCGTACCCTCAAGAACGACATGCACCATTTCATGATCAGAATTAGACGTATCGTTTACAGTAAGATTCAGAATCCATGCATGACCAGAATGAGCGAAATTTAGTGCCGCTGAGACTGCTTCTTCGGGTGAATATTGACCGTCAGAATTTATGTCATGAAGTGCTTGAACCCATATCTTTGCTTGAACAGTATCATTGCTAAATCCACCGACATCATAGAATTCAAATTCTACATTCCGCTCCGACATTTCGTTCAAATACGTTCCACTCAGTGGTGTCGTGCTGGTCTGTACAGGCGCGTCAACATTGAGTATGAATTTTTTACTGGATGGGTTGACATTTAATTCAAAGTCATCTTGTGTTCGTGCTTCAAGCCACATTTCTGCATCACCTGAACTGGAGTTAGGAAGTTCGATACTGGTTGTTGTTTCGAATCCCGTTTGGAGCGTAAACCACTCTCCAGTATTGTTGAACCATATGTTGTTTGGACTTTCGACATCGATATGCAACCTCGCTTCAATAACGCCATACAGCAGTCGTGTGCCGGTAGA
>CABYOM010000068.1 GCA_902520595.1 uncultured Candidatus Poseidoniales archaeon
CTGCCTGTTGCAATTCAAGTTTGAGCGTAGCATTGAGCGAAATCGTATCGTTTGAGCCAACTGGTGTTTCACCAGTCATGGTTGCATAAAGAACGCATGCGGCCAGATAACTCCCTGCAAGAGATGGGTGACTCCCATCTGCATTGTAGAGGTCATAAAATGTATTTCCAGTCATTGAGGCATTGAAACCTGCTGCAACGACATTGTCGTGGATATGAGCAAAAGCAAGTCCTACCGGTGCCATCCAAACGGTGTGACCTGCGTTGGTAATGTTGCTGTGATAATCCATGTAACCCGATTCAAGACGCTCCTGCATAATTGAGAAATTTGAATACAATGTAGGATTCTGTACATCGCCATTTCGCCGACCCCACGTCATCATCAAGATTGATTCTCCACCTTCGTCTTCAATTGCATCTGCCAAATTGACAGCTGCATCTTTACTCGCAATCCAATCAGCGTTGGTTCGATAAAATCCCGGAATTTGACTTTGGTCTTGGAGAATTACGTAATCCCAATCGATGTTGGCGTCCCTTAACGTCGTGTTTGACACATGACTGGAATTCACATCAGTCCAGTGACCAGCCAGCGTTTTTCCTCCTCCAGTTAATGCATCGGCATTCGAGATGCCGAGAGATTCAAGAATCGAATGCAAGGAATTGAACGATGTGTAACTGTTTCCAAACATCAAAACATTGTCCACCATGGTTAAGTTTGTCGAATTACCGGTACTGTTACCGTTGTTGTTACCTGTGCCGTTGCCGCCGGTGCTGTTTCCACCTGTGCTGTTACCTGTCCCGTTACCGCCGGAGCTGTTTCCGCCTGTGCCGTTACCTGTCCCGCTACCACCGGTATTGTTGCCGGTGTTATTTCCAGAATTGTTGCCTGAGCCATTGGTGTAATTCGCCCACCATGCTGCCAAATCAGGCTCATATTCAACGTCCAGCAGAAGCGTATCTTCAACTGAACCCAGGTTTTCAACCTCGACAGCGAAGGTTGCATTTGTTCCTGAATCCATTGCCTTGAGTGCCCCACCCATGGTCGATAAATTCAGAGAGGGGTGATACGATGGGCTTACCGATACATAAACCGTAATCGAACTACTGATATTCTGATCGGGTTCAGTCACGACAATATCGAATGAACCACCGTCAGAAGGGAGGGCTCCCTGGTCAAGACGAACAATAATCGTAGTGTTTTTCGACCATGTTGGGAAGACATTTTCAACGGTATCTTCGCTTGGAATGATTTCCCAAACTGCTGACAAACCCGTTGTATCAACGGTGATATTGTATGTTTCAATAGCCGATGCATTGTTTTCAATATTGAGCGTGATGTTACCCGAATCGCCACCAATGAGCATGATATGAGAGGAATCAGTGGACAAAAGAATACTCTGGTGCGCACGAGCATGCAACGCGAGTGGAGACATGCTTGCAAACAGCAACACGAGTACGAAGGCGACGGCACGAACTGGGCGAGACGACATAAGACCGAGTCAAGCCACTGATACCTACCACTTGAGTGAATCGGCCCTACGGGCCGTCAAATATTGAGTTTTTTAGTTTTGAAGCGAATGGATGCGATCTTGGTCAATTTGCTCCCAAGGGAAGGTTCCATCTTCGCCAGGCACTCGGCCAAAATGACCACCAGAAGCGGTGACTGAGTAAATCGGTTTGAGTAAGTTAAGATCTCGTGCAATCGCACCCGGTCTAAAATCAAAGGTCGACTTGACCTTGTTCGCAATATCACGCTCTGACAGACCGGAGGTGCCAAAGGTCTCAACACGAACGCTCACCGGTTCTGCAATTCCAATAACATAGGCTAATTGAATCTCACAACGGCTCGCAAGACCCGCAGCGACAACGTGTTTTGCCGCCCACCGAGAAGCGTATGCTGCGGAACGGTCTACTTTCGAGGGATCTTTTCCTGAAAAGGCACCGCCACCGTGACGACCCATGCCGCCATAGGTGTCGACAATGATTTTTCGTCCAGTTAAACCTGCATCAGCATAAGGGCCTCCAGGGTCAGCAAATCGTCCAGTTCCGTTAACAACAAGAGAATAATCCTCTTTGCGTAATTGCGCTGGAATCACGTATTCAACAACGTGTTCTCGAATTTGTTGATTGACATATGCGAGTTCATCCACTTCAGAGCCGTCGAATTTGTCTTTGAGGTCTTTATCATGCTGAATAGCGATGATAACCGTGTGAACACGTGAAACATCACCGTTTTCATCGTATTCAACAGTCACTTGTGACTTTCCATCAGGACGTGCCCAGGGAAGAATACCTTGTTCGCGAACTGCGGTAAGACGACGAGTTAAGCGTTGTGAAAGTGCTGCAGCTAGCGGGAAATAGCGTCCCTTAAGTTCAGAGAATTCTTCAGTTTCAGTGCATGCATAACCAAACATCAGTCCCTGGTCACCAGCACCTTGTGACAAGAGGTCCTTGTTAACACCTTGAGCAATATACGAAGATTGGGTTGTGATGTGAACTTGGACTTCGGTAAGTGTATCGGATGTAGCATCCATTCCAATCGAGTGAGAAGTATAGCCGACACCTGCTGCCGCCTCACGTGCAACTGCTTCGTAATCCGGAGCAGCACCACTCAGTGAAACCTCACCTGCAAGTACAATCAGACCAAATTCTTCCTTCCCTTTGACACATGTTTCAACAGCCACACGCGCATTTTCATCGACCGCTAGGCAAGCATCAACGATGGCATCGGAAATGGTGTCGCACAATTTGTCGGGGTGGCCTCGAGTAACGGATTCGGATGAAAACAAGTCTCCAGTCATGGTGTGGGCGCCAATCCACGCATATATGAATAAACCGCCTAATACTCAGCCCAATAATTCTTAATAGGAATATTTTGAACGAAAATACGGAACTGGGACATCAAAACCGATACTGACGAAACGAATGGTTGATGTTGTGAACCCGTCCCCCCGTTACCATGACCACCTGGGTACCGACCGCATACCGAACTCACACTCTCGGCGAAATTCAATCAAAAGGCGCTGATTTAATTGGCCAACAAGTCACTGTATCTGGATTCATGGAAGCCAATCGTGGCAAAGGAGCAATCTGCTTTGTCGACTTGCGCGACGGGACAGGAACCACTCAGATTTTCCTCAAAAGCGACAATGTAGGCGAAGAAGCATTGGACATGATTCAACGCATGACTCGAGAATCAACGCTCCAATTCACTGGCACCGTCTCTGAAAAGAGACCACCAAAAGCGAAGGAAGGCGAACCGGCCCCCCCTCCTGCATACGAGGTCATCGCCTCATCCGTCAACCTCATTTCTCGAGCAGTTGCTCCATTGCCATTGGGAATCACTGACACAGTGCACGTTGCTCTTGATACCCGACTTGACAACAGATTCCTCGATTTACGTCGCTCTCACGTTAACGCAATGT
>CABYOM010000069.1 GCA_902520595.1 uncultured Candidatus Poseidoniales archaeon
ACTCTGCAGAAGCAGTTGTCTGAGATGAAAGGAATGGTCGAGGCTCTTCGTGCAACCCATCCAGAAATTGACGGAGCACTTCTTGTTCATTCGGTTATCAGTCAGTATGAGAGTGCGACACATGTGGAGCAAGGAGCCTCTCACATCGAAGCATTAGAAGCACTTGAAACCCTCATTTCTCCGCTTTCAACTGAATCGGAAATCGGTGCAGAAAGCCTACTTTCCTCAGCAACAGAGAGTTTGCTGACACGACTTTTAGACGTGTTTCAATCCAGAGAAATTCATGCAGAAACATTGGGTTTGAATCCGGTAGCAGCACACCGTCTTGGGCATGCTTGCTTGTTACTTCGTCGATATGACTGGGCAGAATCATGTCTTGGAATTGCTTACCGATCCTCGCCGGGGAATCAAAATATTCTCGAAGCACTGGAGCATATTGCATTGCTTCGTGGCGATGAAGAACTCCGCAGACATTGGCTTGAAGCACGTATGACAGTAAATCCCGATCAACCAGAATTACTGCGTGCTCACGCTCATCTCCTCGCTAAACTCGGCGATGCAGAAGCCGAAAGAGACGTCCGCCGCCTTGAGGCATTGGGCGTTGATACGGCTGCCGACCGCTCACTTCTTTCGGGCTTGCGCGCCCGAGCAGGTTCCCGTTCAGAAGCGCTTGAGGCCATTGAATTAGCCTTGGCGGACGACCCTGAACGTTCTGATGACTGGTATAGCTATGCTCAATTATTGTATGATGATGGGGAGCATGGTAAATCTCAACAAGCGGTTGAACGATGTCTCGACATCGACCGTCAAAATGGCGATGCTTGGGGGCTTCTTGCGAAGCTACTCGCTCCAATGGCAAACCGCTTGGAAGAGGCACTTAAAGCTGCAATCCACGCTGTCGCTCTCGATGCCGGCGGCACAGAATTAGTTTTCTTGAAATCAGATTTATTGTTGGCCAGCGGAAAGCTCACAGAATCACAAGAAGCACTCGATAGAGCATTACTTGAAAGCCCTGACAATGCGGAATTGCGGGCACGAATGGCAAGCCGTAAATTGCTGAACGGGGCCATTTCAGAGGCTCAAATTCTTCTTGATGAAACACCTCTCGGCATCGACCACGCTCTCCTCCATGTTATCGAAGGCCGGTTGCACCTCGCTCGTGCCGATCGATGCCGTGATGGAACGGGTGAGACGGATGCTACCCTGCTTGCCGAAGCCGTTACTGCATTCAATGATGGCTTACGTCTCGACCGAGAATGTGGAGTTGCCTGGCTTGGCCTTGCCCGAACGAAGCGCTTACTTGGTGATTTACCGGGTGCAGAGGAAGATATCGCTCGAGCCTTACGCCTCTTGCCAGATGAAGACCCTTCGGCCTCTTCAGAAGCAGCTCTCCTCGCTCTCGATTTGAATGACATATCCGCAGCGACGAAGCATATCGAAGCCGCTGCGATTCATGGCGATTCGGCCACAGTCAGTTATGTTCGCGGAAACATTGCAGCACGAACCGGACACCTTGACAAAGCCCTCATGCAATTTGATGAGGCCCTTGCCTCTGACCCATCGCATATCCGCGCTCGACTTAATCGATGCAGCGCTTTGATGGCAATGGGTGAAGGAAGAAAAGTTCTAGATGATGCTGAAATCTTGCTTGACCTTGCGCCATCTCTCACTCTTGCCCGCCTCCGTCGAGCAGAAGGTTTCATGCTTTTGACGGAATGGGAAAACGCAAGAGATGACCTGAAGATGGTTCTCGAAACATCACCTCACCACTATCATGCTTTGACACAACTCGGCTCTTGCTATCTTTCACTTAACCGACCTGAGCGCGCTGAAGGGCCTCTGAATGAAGCCATCCGTCTCAATCAAGACCACGCTCCGGCATGGCATCAACGCGGATTACTCTACCTCGAACTGAAGGAACTTGATGCGGCCTTTGATGACTTCCAAGCCGCTGTTCGATGCGATGGGAATCACCTTGATTCTCGCCTTCACATCGCTGCAACCCTTCATCAGCAAGAACGCCATGAAGAAGCCGCTGCAGCATGGCGAGCCGTCCTCGCTATCGATCCCGATCACACCGTTGCCCGAACGCGCCTTGGCGATTGTGAAATGGTTCTGCTTTAATCATGATTCCAATTGTCACAATGAGGTCACTCTGATATAGGAACAGCAAAAGCAGTTCAAGTTGTCTCTTGGATTACATCGGGCTACTGCTTCTTGACCCCGCCAGTTTGGCAGCAATTGTCATGATAGAACTTCAATTTTGAATTTCTTGGTGAAATCTTAATTAAAAGTTTAATCGAGCGCACACTATGCAAGGAACTCCTCCACGCCGTACTTCGGATGCACCACAGCAGCAAGTCATTCAAGGTGGGGTATGGGACCAACAACCCGGCCAACCTGCAAACCAAATCCCTCTACAGCCAGGTATGGCGATGGGATATTTCGCTCCGACTCAAGCAACATTAGCACTCGTTCTTGGTGTTCTCGGCCTTATTGGTTGCTCGATCTGCACCGCAATTCCCGGACTCATCATGGCGAACAGTGCACTCGCAACGACTGGTAGTCAACCAGGTCACCCTGATGCAGGAACAGCAAAAGCAGCACAAGTTGTATCTTGGATATCTATTGGTTTGGCACTGTTGGGTATCTTGTTCTACGGAGCAATGTTCGGACTTCTTGCCGCTTCTGGCGAACTCTGAGTTATCCTAAGATGAGTCTTTGCGCCTTTCTTTTGCCCGATAGTTCATGTGCATTGGTTTGCTAACCCATCCATGGGCATTGGCAAACATGCGTTACCGATTGCCTCGATTCTGTTTTTCCTACTCGTGGCACGTGAGATTTATCCGTATGTTGAACCGCTAAACAGCGAGGTCGTAGACGGATATGCAATAGAGAAAATTGCAACCGGATACGGAGGGCCAACTTGTCTTGAGTGGGCCGATGAAAATCATCTTCTGATGTGTGATCGAGACGGCGGGCGCTTGCTTTCTCTCAACGCTTCAGACGGATTCTCTTCAACGACTCTTCTCTCTGGCCTCATCCACCCTCACGGCGTACATGTTTCGCAGAACCATGTTTTCATTTCTGAAGAAAGCAAACTTACCCGGTACGATAATACCAACTTTTCTTTAGAAAACCCAACGGTTTTGGTCGAAGGAATTCCGAGTGGCAACCACCAAACCAACGCCATCAATGCTTTTCCAAATGGCACCTTAATCTGGCACAGTGGTTCAACGTGTAATGTCTGTGATGAAGACGACAATCGCAACGCTGCTCTACTATGGGTTAACCCTGATACGGGCGAACACGGAATCCTTGCCTCAGGTGTTCGAAACTCATTTGATGGAGTCTGGGTTCCTGAAATGGGGTATTTA
>CABYOM010000070.1 GCA_902520595.1 uncultured Candidatus Poseidoniales archaeon
TCGCAGCAAATTCCGCTGGAACGCTTCAATGGGCTCTTGGTTTGATGTTCATTGGTGCGGTTGGTAAATCTGCTCAATTCCCACTCCACGTTTGGTTGCCAGACGCAATGGAAGGCCCAACACCTGTTTCGGCCCTCATCCACGCAGCTACCATGGTTAACGCTGGATTGTATCTAGTGGCCCGTATGTTCCCATTCTTCGGTGCAGAATCATTGCACGGCGATTTGGATGACCTTGCGTTTATCATCGCTGCAATTGGCGGTATTACTGCAGTCATGGCAGCAGCAATCGCCTTTGTTCAAATGGATTTGAAGAAAGTGTTAGCGTATTCGACCATGAGTCAACTTGCTTATATTTTCACCGGATTAGGATGTGCAATGTATCTAGCAAACACGCTTGATTGGCATCATGATAAAGATGCCCATTACATTGTCATTGTCGCATTCGGTGCAGCATTATTCCATCTGTTCAATCACGCTATGGCTAAGGGAATGCTGTTCATGGCAAGTGGTTCAGTGATTCACGAAGTCCATCATGCTCACCATCATTTGCACCATCATGACGACCACGAAGATGGTCATGGAGACGAGCACCATGATGACCACGACGACGAACATTTCGACGCACAATCGATGGAAAACATGGGCGGACTCGCCTCAAAAATGCCAATCACCGCTACAGCAATGTTGGTTGGTTGTGCTTCTATTATGGGATTGCCTCTCATCGGCGGATTCTGGTCCAAAGAAGGTATCATCGCTAATGCTTGGCGAGTAGCTCAAGATGACCCTCGTTTCCTTCTACCAGCCATGTGTGTTCTCCTTGGTGCAGCCATGACCGGTTTCTACATGTCTCGAATGTGGTTCAAGACCTTTGCAGGCAAACCGAATAATGAGGTTGCTGCACACGTCGGACCAACCAATACTTGGATTAAGACGCCGTTGTTTATCCTGACTTTCGTCACGCTCTCTTCAATTATCTTTGCTGGAATGGGTTTCACTCACTGGGCATCAGATACCGAATACAGTTTCCTTTCTGAAAGGAATTTGCTTGACGGTATTCTCTACGAAATGGATCACGCCTTTAGAAATGAAAATCCATTCCTCTTCATATTGACATACATTGCAATCTTTATGGGCGCAATTATTGGCCCTGGTCTTGCAATGGCATTGTATGGTGGTAAACTCGCTGAAGGAGAGGAAGCAAAGCCTTGGATGCGGCCGATAATTGCTCTTAGCGCTTGGGTCAACAACCGTTTCCATTTCGATAATACAGCCATCAGGGAATCAACTTTAGCAACCGCACTTGAGAATCGACTCTACATCGACGAATACTACGATAAAGCAATGATTAACATCGTTGCTGGATTCTCCAACAAAGTTGCAGAAACAGATGCTGAAGTGATTGATGGAACCATTAAAGCAATCGAAGGCGGATCTCAATCGCTTTCGACCATTGTTCGTTCGATGACAACCGGTTCGGCTCGAGATTATATTCTGATGGTAGCGGTTGGAACACTTGCCATCTTTTTGCTGATTTGGGGGGTGGCTTGAATGCAAGATTGGATTTCAATGCCACTTGTCGGTTTCCCGTTGGTAGCAAGTATTGTTCTGCTTGCCTTTGTTTCCAATGCTGATGCATCAATGAGAAAGCGGTTATCGAACCCAATTCGAATGGCTACGCTCATCTTTTCATTAACTCTGTTAGCCATCACTACTGGAATGTTCTTCCAATACTTTGGAAACGTATCTTGGGAAGGAATCTCATTCAACAGTTATGAGTATCATAAGCGCTACAACTGGATTGAATCACTTGGAATTCATTGGACTGTCGGCCTCGATGCCCTTTCGTTCCCTATGGTCTGGTTGACTACATTCCTTCTTCCGGTCACGATTGTTGCAACTTGGAATGAAAAGAATGGCGCAGTTTACTTCCCGATTGTCCTTGCCATGGGTGGTGCACTGATTGGCGTCTTTGTCGCTCTTGACCTCTTCATGTTCTATGTGTTCTGGGAATTGACATTGATTCCGATGTTCTTCTTGATTCTTAAGTGGGGAGGAAAAGATCGAAAGTATGCTTCTCAGAAGTTCTTCATCTACACCTTTACTGCATCCGTTGTCATGCTCTTGGGCCTCATAACGCTCTACTTCTTCCAAGATCCGGTCAACCCATTACAATATTCAGGTTCAGTAACAGGCCGTACGTTTGATATCGGAGAAATCACACAACACGCATTTAATGAGAACAGTGAAGGCTGGTATTTGGGAGCAAATATTCAGAAAGTTTTGTTCGTAATGTTGATGCTTGGTTTCCTCGTTAAACTTCCAGCCGTTCCTTTCCACACTTGGCTTCCAGATGCCCACGTGCAAGCACCAACAGGTGGTTCAATGCTGCTTGCTGGTGTCATGCTCAAGATGGGTGCTTACGGAATGTTCCGACTTCCAATCAGTCTTTTCCCACATGCATTGCAGTATTTCCAACTTGCTTTGATGACCATCGGTATGGTTTCGCTGGTGTGGGGTGCAGTTGTTTGTCTTGGTCAAACGAATCTTAAGAAAATGGTCGCTTATTCCTCGGTATCTCACATGGGTGTCATTCTCATCGGTATTGCTACAATGCAACCTATGGGTTGGGCAGCAGCATTGTTCATGATGTTCGCTCACGGAATTATCAGCCCTATGCTGTTCGCTGTTTGTGGTGCATTCAAACACCATTACCACAGTATGGAAATTGGGGCTATGCGTGGAATGGCAAAGCATTCACCTTGGCTTGCAACATCGATGATGTTTGCTTGGATGGCTTCTCTTGGCCTGCCTCTCTTAGCAGGATTCGTTGCCGAATTAATGATGCTCATCGCTCTCTGGTATTTCCTCGCAGCTGAAGGCTGGAGTGTGTTCTGGATGGTTGGCCCTGCACTGGTTCTTGCCATTACTGCAGGTTACTATCTCTGGTCGATGCAACGAACTATCTTTGAGGGTGGCGATGAAACTCAACCTCCTGAATCATTGCATGGAGAACCAGTTCCCGATATCGCAAATCCCGAGAAGTTGGCTATGCTCATTCTTGCCTTTTTCACAATCGTCTTTGGTGTCATGCCGTGGATTGCATTGGACATGATGCACGATTGGACCGTTCAAATCTTTGAAGGCCTCATTTTGCCGATACTTGGCGATTTTAGTGGAGGTGCCTGATATGTCAAACATTACCACGGTTGAAGCATTTGGTGATGGTTTCATCGGTGCTCTCGGTCCTGAATTAACGTTGTTTGCAGGTCTCTTACTGTTGATTATCGTTCCGAACTTAGGTAAAGGAACATTCCGTATTCCTGGCACTCAGATACGTCTACCTTGGCTCTTAGGAGGTACACGTT
>CABYOM010000071.1 GCA_902520595.1 uncultured Candidatus Poseidoniales archaeon
CGACAGTACTAATTACTCCACCATCGCCCAACTGCCCGAAGTTGTCCCGTCCCCAACACTTCAAATCGCCGTTGTCAAGGATGGCGCAGGTGTAATCGGTTCCTGCATCGACCGCAACGGCCGTTCGGCCCGCACCCAGGTCTACTGGAATAGGCGCGGTATTCCAATTGCCGGCTGGATCTGCACCATCACCCATCTGGCCATAATAGTCACTTCCCCAGCACATCATGGAGCCGTTGCCAAGGATAGAGCAGGTGTGTGATTGGCCTGAAGCCAACTTGTTATTTGCATAAGCAAAGGACGAGGAACTCGAAGAGCCGTTTCCTGAGCCGCTGCCTGAACCACTGTGTGTTGCAGTAACAGTGTAGGTGGTATTGGCAAGTATTCCATTGACTGAACCGGTAATTTCACCGGTGTTAGGATCCATTACCAGGTCAGCTGGAAGAGCAGGCGATACAGTCCAATTGGTCGTTCCGTTTTGGAACGGTCCATGGAAGCCAATCGCATCGATGGTTTGGTTCTCGACCACTGTGTGTGCGTTGTCCGTGTCCACACTGAAGTACAACTCAAGTGTGGTTGAATAATTGCTTTGATTAGCGTAAATCGTGTAGGTTTGGTTGACCGCATAAACCGAAGGTGTTCCGCTGATTATGCCGCCTGCGATGTTCATGCCTGCTGGCAAATCAGGGTGTGTATCCCAAGTCACCGGCGGTGGCGTACTCAATGTCACGTTGTCTGGAGCGTATGAGAAAACCCTCCAGGTGCCAAAGTCCGGTTGGTTAAAGAGATCAGCAACGAGGAATAATTCGTCATTGTATGCATGAGCCGCACCGAATCCGTAATCACCCTGATATTGACCTGAAGAATAACCAGAGAAACATGTTTCAGTCAGAGAATTGTTTTGAGATGGATTTATTTGACCAAAGTTGACCATACAGAAAGGTGTTCCGTGGCTGGCATATTTGGTGTAGTATGTAATCTGTCCTATGTGTACGATATCATGACCAGGATCTCGTACAGAGTTTGTAGACATAAATGACCTTTGGTAGTCTCCATACACATATCGATATCCATGGTCGTGCATACTCGTGTTAGCAAGAGTTCCATCGCTGATGTACAGATATTCCCCTATTGTCTGTTGAGCTGACACTCTGCCGTCGAAGGCAAAGTGTGTTTCATTCCATGCTTTGAATTGAATATTTCCGAGACCCGTGAACATTATATTAATCGATGACACGTCAGAAATGAAATTCGCAACCAAGGTAGTACCTGCAGGCATACCATCTGTGCGCCATAATTCAGGACCGTGGTTGTTACTTGCGCCATTAAAGTAGAGGTATCCGTTCCATTCAAAGAAAGTAAGTTGATGAGTTTGACCTCTGAAAACATCATCTATGATCCAACTTGTAACTCCTGTGTTGCCATCGAACTTCATCAGAGAGTCATTACTGGCAACATAATACAAGTCGCCGTTGAATTGAGTTGTTGTCACATATGTGGACACGCCACCATTTGTTGAACTATTTCCATCAACTAACTTGTATGTACCACTTTCCGTACCATCTGTCGCCCATAGGCTGGCTATTGTGTCCACTGCACCAGAGGATTGAGTAATTCTCTCTCGGGCCACAAATGTCAATTCACCATTGAAAATTTGGTATGCTGGGTCATGGTATTCCGCCATACCATCATGACCATGAATTTGCCCCGAATTTGTATAGGTTGTATTCGCTATATCCTTTATCATCATCGTTCCTTGAGTTGTGCCATCGGTTTTCCAAAGTTCCATACCATCTTCTTGAACATATCCCTGGAAGTACAATTCATTGTTAAACTCAAAGAAGAGTTCCCATTGATTATGCTGATCACCGGTTTTTGCCAATGGATTTACATCGTGAACCTTGACAGTGCTCGAGTTTGTTCCACCTGTTTTCCAGAGTTCATCGTTATGTTGGAAATAAATCTCATTGTTCCAGACAGTAGCCATGCTGAGGAATTTACCGGGGATTACCTTGTAATAATCGCTTGTAGAACTACCGCTTGCACCGCCAGGGCGGATTTCCCAAGTATCTTCAGAACCGTCACTATTTCGAACTGTATACAATAACTGGTTGCCAAGTTCTATGAATCTACCCCCGCTGTTGAGATTTGTCGATTCAGCATTGTTAATTGCCCATGTACTGTTGTTCCCCGAGGAAACCGATGATTGCGGTGCTTGTGAGGTGTAGTTGAGTGTGATTTGTGTCATGGCTTCGCCAAGTTCGAGGTGCGCACCGTCAACCGTCGAGGTAATGGTGCCGTAGGTCAAAGCGGACAACCAAACGGTCGTCTGGTAAGTTGTTCCACTGATAACCGCCGTAATCGTATAGGTCCTGTTGGTTGTCTCAACTGAAGGTGTGCCGCTAATGGTACACGTGCCGCTGTCGATGTTCAAGCCAGTTGGTAGTGCAGGTGAAACCGTACATGTTGCACCGGTGACGTTAGCCATGCCACCGCCTGAGCCGCTGCTTAGAGAGGTAATTTCACCTGGTTGGTGCGCCCACAGTTCCCTGCCGCTGCTTCCATCATCCGCACTGAAGTAGAGCGTATCACCGACGAGTATCGTCATGAATAGTCCGGGGTTACTGTGGTCAGTTCCGCTGTCGATATCAGCCACCTGCCAAGTTGAGGAGTTTGAGGTATCATGAGCCCACAGTTCCTAGCCGCTGCTTCCATCATCCGCACAGAAGTAGAGCGTATCGCCGACGAGTATCGGCCTGTAATCTCCGGGGGAACTGCTGCCAATCCCGCTGTCGATATCAGCCACCTGCCAAGTTGAGGCTTTTGAGGTATCATGAGCCCACAGTTCCTTGCCGCTGCTTCCATCATTCGCACTGAAGTAGAGCGTATCGCCGACGAGTATCGTCATGTGTTGTCCGGGGTTACTGCTGTAGGATCCGCTGCTGATATCAGCCACCCGCCAAGTTGAGGCATTTGAGGTATCATGAGCCCACAGTTCCTGGCCGCTGCTTCCATCTTCCGCAGTGAAGTAGAGCGTATCACCGGCGAGTATCGACATGTAATATCCGGGGCGACTGCCAGTCCCGCTGTTGAGATCAGCCACCTGCCAAGTTGAGGAGTTTGAGGTATCATGAGCCCACAGTTCGTGGCCGCTGCTTCCATCTTCCGCATCGAAGTAGAGCGTATCACCGGCGAGTATCGACATGTAATATCCGGGGGAACTGCTGCCAG
>CABYOM010000072.1 GCA_902520595.1 uncultured Candidatus Poseidoniales archaeon
AAGATGCGTGAGATTAGAAGATGGCAAAATCATCGTTTCTGATGGATGGACTTCAGACAAATGAGCATACGTTGTGCCCGTATAGAAGTCGTTGGTGTATTGGCGCCATCGGTGGACTGAATCAACATCGACAACACCAGTGGTATTGTTTGCCCAAAATACGATTTCAGAATTAATCAAATCATCAGTCGGGTCAAAGGGGTCAAACGGAGAACCCACACATCCAACAATCCAAAATTGTTGAGAGCATTCTAACCCATCAATCATTCCGCCACCGTCAGTATCAGGATTGGTCCAGTCTGTACCAGTTTGGTTTTCGACAGCATCAGGGATGCCGTCACCGTCAAAGTCTTCTGGAAGAAGATCGTCTGTAGGGTCGTTTTCTGGATTTGTACCGTCAAAGTATTCCTCACGGTCACCAACACCTCCAGCATCTGTATCTGCGGTGGCATCATCGGTGACCCATACGTCAGTAGAACCGTTGAGGATTCCAATCCATGAGAGATCGCAGCCAGTAGAGGTTTCAAAGTAATTGTTCAAGCCATCCAAGTCGTCGTCGAGAAGATTCGTACAGGCTTGGTTGGGGTCAGTGTTGTCAAACACTTCATCAAAATCACTCACACCATCGGCATCTGAATCGGCGAGTGTTGGGTTTGAAAACCACCCAAATGTTCCGAGTAATTCTTGCCAATCAGCAAGACCGTCGCCGTCACTGTCGTAATAATCGTCATCGCAGTATTGTTGCGTTGTGCCAATAGTTCCTTGGGCAGTAGCATCCGTGTGGCAGAATGAACCGTTACGGTTTGCAACCTGTGTTACACCAGAATTCGGAGCGGTTGATACACCTTGTATGATGTTGTTCACCGTACCAGCATAGGCGAAAGGTAACCACGTCCCTGACGTATTATACCATCCAATTCCACCACTCGGATTGAAACCTGAGCCATTCACAACATCAAGCCGGCTCGTACCAGCGTTCCATGTGACGATAGTTGTTTCAAAGTTAACAAGTGAGTCACAAGGATCTGTTCCGTGTGAAACATTTCGCTCGTCTCCGTCGTTAATTCCACCAAAGTCAGTATCTGCTATGTCCCAGGAAGTACAGGAAAGATTTTCTTCCCAGTTTTGAATTCCGTCATTATCTTCATCTCCAGAATCTTCCATGCGAGTCGGATCAGTTTCACCCGCATCGATTACCCCATTGAAGTTCGTGTCTTCTTCACCGTCATCAAATGCATCTCCATCGGTATTGTTGTCACGAGGGTTACTCGGTTGAGGAGGAGTGCCATATGCGCCGTTGACCTCAACGCCATCGGGGATTCCATCGCTGTCGGTATCAGAGGATGTCGGGTCTGTGAGAAGTGTCAAAGCTTCGTAAGAATCGTTGAGTCCATCTCCATCAGTATCTGCACGCTGAGGGTTCGTACTGGTAATTCCATCGACTTCAGCGGTAAAGGTAGCACAGCCGCCAGGACCAATTCCTGAAACAGGGTCACAAGGTGAGGTCGTTTCCGTTAAGACGCCATCGGGTCCGTTACGGAAACAAGGTGATGAGCCGCACATGGTTGTCCATGTCGGGTTAACATACTCCATGAGATTGTTGAGCCCGTCTCCATCTGGGTCACCGTTCGGTCCATCGGCGTTTGATGCTGAAGTAGCATTCAAGCCGTTAGCAGCCTCCCATCCGTCATCCATTCCGTCACCATCGGTATCCCATCCAGCAACGTCTTCATCTGCAATTCCATCTCCATCATCGTCGTTTGATGAACAGTCCGCGTCGCCGTCATTATCGGGATCTGCTGAGTCAACTAAACCATCTTTATCATCATCAAATCCATTGGTACAAATATTACCTACAGGGTCTTCATCACAGAGAATCACGTTACCCGTGCCATCAGAACCACTGTCACCACAGGCTGGCCTGTTGTATTGCATGGCGTTTTCTTCATCCCAATCATTGACTGGAACTGTGCCATTCCACCATACGCCGTTGTCGAGGACTCCTGGTGTAGAAGAACTGTCCCAACTTTGAGGTTGTAGGTAAGAATATTCTTGCAGATTCGACATTCCGTCTCCATCTGGGTCGCCAACTGCTCCGTCGCCGCCGTTGCTTGAAAGCGGGTCAAGTCCGTATTTCCACTCCCAACCATCGGGCAATCCATCGTTATCAGAATCAGGGTCGTTAGGAGCAGTATTCATGAGGTATTCTAGACCATACGTTAGACCGTCTCCATCTTGATCAGAAGCAGCCAGAGCATCCATCGAAATATATGGGATTACAGCAAATGTAGAGAACACCATCAAAGCTGCCAATGAGAGAGATTTGAAGGCATTACGATGCTGAAGAATCTGGAGTTGGAAGCGCGGCTCGGTGGGAGAAACTGACGTGCGCATAGGATTCACGAATGCTGGGCTGATTTGATGCCTCATAAGGGAAATGGTGCGATGTTCATACAATACTTCATTTTACAAGGTGATATTTTCATCACGAACAGAGAAAAATTAGTCCGCAGTATGCTACTTGAGACTGAAGTGTATCGAGAAAATCTCAAAGTTCTTCAAGTTCGTCTAAAAGTTCAAGATCATCGTCTTCTTCGACCTTAACTTCTTCAAGCATTTCTTCAATTTGAAGTTCTTCAACTGCCTCTTCTTCAATCCAGTTTTGCTGAGATTCATTCATGATTCCAGCGTTTTGACCTCGACGATAAACAGCAAAGATGAGAACAAATGCCAAGCCAAGTCCAAGAGCAATTGTTTGCGGTTCAGGACTCAAAATCTCGTTCAAAAGACACGATGCTCCAGAACATCTCGTTTGGTAAGTAAACGACATGACTTGCGTGTATTCGCTGTCATAAGGAACCTCTTCGTCCATAGGTGTAACAGTAAGAGTAAAAGTGGCTTCATCTCCATCCTTGAGGTTCGCTGGAGGTGTTACGCTGACAGAGAAATCTTTGCTGGAATAAGCAGGGAGTGTTAGCAGCAGGAAACTTCCACCGTTTTGCCCTGAAGAGGCTTTGATCAAACCTTCCCAGCCATTGGGCTCATCAAGGGTGATGACAACGTCTAGAGGTATGTTGTTTTGATTATCAATCTTGAAATTGATGTTTCTTTCTTTACTGGATTCAAATTGAATGATTTCGCTGCTTGAATCGGTGATTTCAAGTTGACCGGGTTGTACATCATCGCGTACTTCAACGGTAATTGGTAGATCAAAGTAACGCGCT
>CABYOM010000073.1 GCA_902520595.1 uncultured Candidatus Poseidoniales archaeon
GAAATTCAAAGGAAAATAAACTCATTTCTGGGCAAGAACCTCTTTGACACATTCAATGATTCGTTCATTTTCTTTACGAGATCGAATTGCAAATCTTACGGCATTGTCTTCTAAGGTGACGCCCATGTTCTGAGCATCGCGAATAAAGACGCCTCTCTCCTTACATGCCTCGATAAATGTCGACGAAGTAAGGTGCGTATGTTCTGGAAGAAACGTCAAGAGGAAATTTGCAACACCCGGTAGCACGCTGAAGTTTTGTTGTTTTAATTTCTCGCCCAATACCGTTCTTTGGTGATGAATGATTTCGTATTGTTCATTGTAATAGGCTGGATTTTTCAATGCGGCAACCGCTGCTAATTGGCCAGGTAGGCTCACTGCCCAAGGCGGTATGAAGCGACGCAATTCAGTCACTTTTTGACTCACTGCATAGGCAACGCGTAATCCGGATAATGCGTAACACTTGCTCATGCTTTTACAGACAATTAAACGACAAGTTGGCGCCAGGCTCGTATTCGTATCTCATCATCATCGATGGAGTTGGATTGATATGTACCTGTTTATGGCGCAAACAAAAGAAGAGCGACCGTTTTCTCAATGAGACCATCGCTTGGTATGAAGCACACTATCCAAACCTGAATCGGACGCCAATAAAGCGAGTAGGAGGCAAAGGTGATTTTACCATCAATCGTAGTTACAAACAAGACGGACGATATTACGTTGGAGAGTCTGGCGGACTTCAAGACTTTATGTGGGGCTTTGGAATGCGAATGGCCGTTTGGTCAGGTGTTCTAGCAGCGAATGACATTCTCGGAAAAAGTGACTATGAGGCAGACGTTCGAAAGCATTTGATGCCTTATGTTCGAACCAGTGTTGCCAACCGCTGGCTGATGAATCGGGTTGGAGATCGAACTTTCAAGAGAATGTGCAAAGCTTGGATGAAAGATCAGAAAAAGCGTGGTGATGGACTCATTTGGATTGGTAAATTGTTCCGTCCATCTTTTTTCAAGTCCATTCTATATCGAATTGTCAATCCTTTCATGCTGACAAAAGACCCTAAATCCATGGGGCGGGGTGTACGAAGAATGCCGTTCCGTAAGGCTCTCAAGCGTGATGTATGGGAACCATCGGACCGAGCAGTAGCTATCGGCGAGCAATGGAATGAGTTTAGACGAAAAGGGGCAAAGGTTTCGTTTGCTAAAGACACTGAAACCGAAAAGAAATCGCAATAAAATTAGGCGATTTGTTCTTAATGCGAATCCATGTGGTAGGGTTATGAGCGACCTCTACGGACTCGAACTTGAACCCATGCCTAACCGTCTAGTCAACTACGGTGTTACCACGAATGGTATCGCAGTAATCGAATTAGTTTCAGACTCTGCCGGTGCTCCACTTGAAGGGGCAAACGACCGCTCTCCGAACACCTACACTCACGAAATGATGCGAGATATTGACACTGCAATCGTAAAAGCACGATTCGATGATGACGTTACTTGTATTGTATTGACCGGAAATGGAGCCTCTTTCTTTTCCGCTGGTGCTTCAATTCAAATGTTGAACAGCGTCTCTCCAGGTTTCAAATACAATTTCTGTCTTCACGCCAATGAAACTCTTTCACGTCTTGAGCAGACTTCCAAACTCGTTGTCTGTGCAATCAACGGTCACGCTGTTGGCGGTGGTCTTGAAATTGCAATGGCAGCAGATATTCGAATTGCTCGAAAGAATGCTGGTAAGGTCGGACTTCCGGAAATCAATCTTGGTGTGCTTGCTGGAACCGGTGGAACCGCTCGTTTGACCCGTCTCATCGGCAAAGCAATGGCCCTTGAAATGATGGTCACTGGTGAACTCATGTCCTTTGAGGATGCGCACGGATGCAACCTCATCAACCACATTTGGGAAGGCTCTGCGGAAGACTTCCGCCGAGATATTCTTGACTGGTGCAGTCAATTCACACTTCCAAACAAGGCGGTCAAGGCTGTTGGAAACATCAAGCGCTCCTGCCAAACTGGACCTGAGATTCCATTTGAATATCATTTGGCTCTTGAACGAGAATTGCAAGCGTCCCTGTTCAACAGCACGGATGCAAAAGAAGGTATTGCAGCGTACGTCGAAAAGCGTGTTGCAAACTTTACTGGCCAGTGATTGAATGTCCATTTGGCATCAGCGATGGGACGAGAACCGTATCGGTTTTCATCGCTCCTTGGCAAACCCTGCATTAACTGATCATTGGTCGAAACTACAGCTGGATTCTTCCGCCCAAGTTTTGGTTCCATTGTGTGGTAAATCCCTTGATATGCACTGGCTTGCTCAACAAGGACATTTCGTAAATGGAGTAGAATTTGTCGAGAAAGCCGTGAAAGAGTTCTTTGAAGACTGGTCAAAGGAACCCCTCAAGACATCCCGTGAATTTGGTGAAAAGTTTGCGGGTAAAAACATCAACCTGTATTTGGCTGATTTCTTCAAAGTTGAACCGGATGATGCGCCGTTCTCTGCGTGGTACGATCGAGCAGCATTAGTCGCTTTACCTCCATCATTACGTACTCAGTATGTCGAACAATTACGAAAACTCACTACTGCAGACGCAAAGGGTCTGATGGTGACTTTTGATTACCCGAAAGAAGAGATGCAAGGACCTCCATTCGCCCTTTCTGATGAAGATGTTGAACACCACTTTGGCCCCTTTTTTGAAATTGAACGCTTACAATTCACAGATCTGACCGAAGAGGAAGACAGAGAATTAAGCCGTTGCAGTCTCTCTGTTTTTATGCTAAAACGAATTTAAACTCACAGAGTCCAAAGCCGTAGTCTTGAAGTCCTCATCGCGTTTCGCCCAAATACAGGTGAGATGATGTCGAAGTACAATGTCCCAGCAGATGTCCCCAATGATTTGATTGAAACCTACATCCAAAACATGGATGCAGCCACTGCTGGAACGGGTAAGATGAATCTTTTTGCTTGCGACCAGAAAATTGAACACCTCAATGACGATTTTTACGGTGAAGGAATCCCAGCAACATCAAATGATCCAGGCCATCTTTTTGAAATTGGGCAACGTTGTCATGATGCAGGGACGATTGGTGTTTTGGCAGGTCAACTTGGCCTCATTTCCCATTATGCTCGTGATTATCCAGACTTGCCATATCTTGTCAAATTGAACTCGAAATCACACATGGTGAAAACAAGCCAAAGAGATCCTATATCTCAAGCAATGTGGGACA
>CABYOM010000074.1 GCA_902520595.1 uncultured Candidatus Poseidoniales archaeon
ATCAACCCATGACCAGGCATACTCGACGATTTGTCCATCTGTATCTCCAGATGATGAGGCGCTAAGAGAAACCCATTCGCCCTTCCAAACCGTTTCAGTAAGGACATTAATTTGAGCAACTGGTTCAATATTGAGAATGGTTGTTGATGCAATTACAGTTAATCCGGATGCATTTTCGGCATCGACTGGAGTGACGTGTGCTGCCCAGGTTTGCCCGGGCCCAAGTAACTGAGAAGGGACGTTTGTCTCGCCGTTTAAGGAACCGTCGAGGAATCCATTTCGATACCAGGTTATGTTGGTTTCAACAGCATCGCCATCAACATCGTCGGTAAGAACGGCAAGATTCAGTGGGCCAAGTGCCGTTACATTGCTTGAAAGTGAGAGGCTCGCAGTTGGTGCGCTGTTCACAATAGTCACGTTTGCTGAGAGCGGCTCGTTACTCACATCGGTTCCATCACCTGCTTGAACAAGAACAACCCATACTTCTCCTTTGAGTGTTGAAGCTGCAGGCAGTGTTGTTAAGCCCGTCAATGAAGATTTCTTAACACCGTCTCGCCACCACGTGATTTCAGAATTCGATTCAGCATCTCCGTCGATATCAGACATGGTATATTCAACAGTGATCGATTCGGTTGTCGTTGCTTGGGAGTGGCTCAAAGAAATCGTTTCAGTAATCGGTGCAGTGTTTTGGATTACAACAGTATTACTTGCCGCCCAAGAAGACCAATCTGCTCCATCATATACTCGAACATTGGCAGACCAAGTTTGACCCTTTTCAGTGAAGCTTGATGGGAGCGTCATGCTGTTTTCAGCGTATGGGAACGGAGCGCTGTTGAGGTACCACATCACCTCAACATCAACCTCTGCGTCTGCGTCTGCATCGTTGTAAGTATAGGTGAGTAAGACATCGTCAGTCGTTGTCGGAGAGGCCGGTGAGAGTTGGACAGCAGTTGCAATTGGAGCCGTGTTGGTAACGCCGCCACCGATGGTAACAGAAGAAGAGGAGAGCCACTGCGAGACGTCTTCGCTATCATTTGCCCGAACCTCAACAACCCATGAATCTCCGTCTCTGGTGACGTAAGCAGGAAGTGATTCCATATCGTTGAGTTCAGAGACTAAAGCACCATCTAAGAACCAGCGAACATCGTAATGGACAGCATCTAAATCGTCGTCTGATGTTGTGCTCGTAAACGACAAGGCATCATCTGAAGAAGGAGTTGTAGGCTGAATTTCAGGCGTAGTCAAAGTCGGAATAGCGTTGGCAATAGTGAGGGTATTACTGGTAATTGGGGGGCCCGAATCCGAACCGTCAGATGGAGTGACAATCGCCTTCCAATCTTGACCTTTGAGGGTTGCAGATGGGGAGACTGTAAGCCCCTGAAGACCGGTCTGTTCAACGTCGTCTTTGAACCATTGAACTTGGGTTCCAGATTCTGGGTCGTTGTCTTGGTCAGCGTAGGTATAACTCAAAGTCAGTGTGGTGGAAGTCGTTGCTCCGGTTGGACCGAGGATAACGTTGGAAACATCTGGTGGCGTATTTGCTACTCCACCAGCTTCAGGGATTTGGTATGAAAGGGTCGCCCATCGATCATTGGAATTTCCGTTCGCACCGTTCGCAGTCATGCCGGCTACTGAAAGCGTTACAATCCCCGAGCCTGTTGATGGTGCGGTCCAATCAACGCTCCATGAGCGCTGACTGCTACCAGTTATTGAGTGAGTCGCACTGTTTTGAGCACTGTTCACATTGACTGCAAATCCGATTCCAGCAGAAAGAGAACCCTTGTCAACATCAAGGCTAAACCCGCCGTTTGTTCCACTGACTCCATTGCTTACTGAAATACTCAGAGTAGAAGTTGCTCCGGCAGTATATTGTGTAGGCTGACCTGTCAAGGTCACAGTTGCTGCAGTCGAACCCGATTGAGTATGGCAGTTACAGCCCGAACTCTGATTGTATACGCCTGACGAGTTTCCCTGAGTCAATGGTGAACTGCCAAGCAGTACCAAAAGAACCAAAATCACGACAAGTGGCTTTGGATTCATACTTGCACCACTACGCGGGTAGTTATCAAGGCCTTGGTCAAACGCATACAAATGGTTAATTTCAGGAGATATTTTCATGCTACACGAAAAACGACTATTCGATTCGTATTGGTGCCTTTATTCTTATTTTCAACACCCCAAGTATTCGCAGTTTTCGTAAATTCTTGAGCGTTGATGAGGATGATTACCGGTTCTAATCCGGCTTTAACGCCACAACGAAGCGCGTTTTCTTCAAGTAACACCGTGCCGCCACGAACTTCACCAACTTCGAAAGCCACAAATCCTCCTGGATTTACGACTCGGTGAATGTCTTTGAGAACTGACGTCATCATCTCCTCCCATAACTCGGTGCTTTTCAGTTGACTGATTTCTATTTGCGATGAGTCAATACCAATGAACCAGCAACGTAACCAGTTATCGGCTTGATAATTGATGACGTCTAAAAACGGAGGAGAGGTAACGACAAGTTGAGCTGAATTTTCTTCAATTTCAGAGGCGTTTTGTGCATCTTGATTCGCCAATTGGAAAGTGATCTCTTCCGTCGAATTTGAGCGGTGTCCTTTCCAGTCTTTGAGAAGACTCTTCGACTTCTTAATTATTCGAGAAGTAATGTCTTTGTACTCTGGGATTTGGTTGCGATTCTCGTTGATTTTCAATTGACGTTTCACACTCACAGCCTGATTGGGTGGGAGCGTGTATACTGAAAAGAAACCCGTAGAGTGACCGGAAAGGCGGTTGATAGCGACCATTCGAATCCATGCATCAAGCGCATCAAGAGTGCCCTTTTTCTCCCTGTCAAGACAATATTCTTTCAAAGCGATAATTTCTTTCAGCGTATCTGCATGGTAAAAAGCAAGTAAATCAGGATTCTTTTCTTCGGATTTGGATAAATCTATTTCTCTTAATCGTTGTTCAATATCTTCAATACGGGGTGGGGATAAACGAGGGGCTAACAACACTTTGCTCAGAGGATTGATGTCGTTACCAATCGGTTTTCGTTCAAGAAGAAAGG
>CABYOM010000075.1 GCA_902520595.1 uncultured Candidatus Poseidoniales archaeon
ATAATTGCGTCTCATCGAAAATCCGGTGAACTACTGAAAAGGGTGACCATGTAGCAAGGCTATGGCCGAGACGACCCTCTTCGACCGCATCTTGGAGAAATCTATCCCTTCTCACCAAGTTGCTGAGGGGGAAAATTGGTATGCCTTTTTGGATATTTTTCCTCGAAGAGAAGGTCACACGCTGGTCATTCCTAAGCAAAGTGTTCAACGCCTCACTCAGTTGAATGATGAAATGAGAAACTCCCTTTTTGAAGGAGTTGTGCATGTCCAGAGAATTCTTTCAAAGCATTTTGATACCGATGATTTCACCGTCTGTATACATGACGGGCCTCTTTCAGGTCAAGAAGTCCCTCATGTGCATGTGCACGTCATCCCACGAACTCCCGCTGATGGGGGCTCGACACTTCACGCCATGTGGCCAAACACACCGCCGCCAACCAGTGAGCCGGATCATGAAGCATTTGCTCTACTCTCATCTCAATTACAAGAGGTGAACCGATGAACACTCCCGAGGGCCAGACGAATCTCGACCACCACGGAGAGGAATTGCCTGTTCTTTCCAAATCTGCTGAGAATATGAAAATGGACAAGTTGTTGTCCACACCAATGCCCTCTTTTGATGGTAAAACTCCCGGTTCTTACACGTGGTCAAACATCGCTTTTTGGATTGCGAGACGTATTCTTGCAGCGCAATTCCGAACGAGCGAGGTATCAGGTGTTGACACACTCCCACTAGATCGAGGAAATCTGTGTTGTGCTTGGCATACGAACGGACTTATCGATCCGCTGCAAATTGTTCTCAAGCATCCAAATAATTTCGTCATGGGCGGACGTCATGATTTGGTTACGCGACCTCTTCTTGGCTGGTGGACTCGTAAATTAGCCGTGCAACCCGTTGTTCGTAAAGCTGAACTTCTCAGAGGAGGATGTTCCGAAGAAGAAGCAACCCGCTTGAATGGCCGTTCATTGATGATGCTTGCAACGGGTATCTCGGCAGGTTTTGGATGCGTTCTTTTCCCAGAGGGGACCAGCCATAACGACTCCTCTATGCTCCGGTTCCGCACCGGTCCTTTCCGGACAGTATTTGCAGCAGCAGCGATTGCTAAAGCGAACGATAACCCGATCCCCTCACTTGTTCCAATCGGCTTGCACTTTAGGCGACGCGACCATTTTAGAACTGATGTTTGGATAGAGTATGGCGCACCGCTCCACATTCCAGAGGATGATATATCTACAGAACTTGTCCAAGCTGTTTCCCAAGGCAATTGGGTAGAGCCGGAGGCGGAACATGTTTTCGCATTACGAGATTCATTACGCCTTCAACTCGTCCCTATGACGCCAAACACTCATGATTGGGATGAGTATCATGCGCTTCATCTCATGGGGCATGTAGAGGCTCGAAGGACAAGCCACCCTGAACTTACTTGGAGGCAGGAAGTCGAATCTGCACGCGCCTTCAGAACTCTTCTTCAAACACAATTGACCGATCAAGAGGTTATCGATAATACCGAATTACCAGCGATCACGCATCCAGTGATTACGCCTGCCAAAGCAGTATCAGGGTTATTGCGAGAACAAAGACTCGATGGGCGAGATTTGAATTCATCTGGCTCCGACCTACGTCGCTTTAATCCATTACGAACAGTATCCAAACTGGCTCGACTCCCACTCCTTCTTGCCCTTCTACCGTTGTTTTTGTATTGCTTTACTCCACAAATTGCGGTAGGAAGATTACTTGGTGACTCCACCGATGAGGGCGTAGATGCTCGTACGTCGTATCATTTTCTTGCAGCAATGTTCGGCTCACTCATGTTTTGGCCTTTCATGGCAATCGGATTACTTGGAATCGAAAACGCGTATCACTCTTCAGTCGAATCACTGATTGGTTTCGATTGGCATTCAATTTACGGAACGTCATCACTCCACCATAATCTGGCAAAGGTAACCTTCGTCTTTGCAACGTTGTTGTGTTTCTGGCTGAGTGGTAGAACATCATCACTGTTGTGGGATGATTGGTGTGATTTTACGCGCGCAGTTCGCCGAATCCGCTTCAACAAGACGAGCCGTCAAAATCTACGAGGAGCGCTTAAAATCTTGAACGACGAGATGGATAGACTCTGAATCTCGATAACCTTTTTCTCCATCGTTCTCGGTAAAGAGATTCGATGAACTGGCAGCCTATCGCGCCTCAGTCGCGCCTTTTTATCGAAAAACACAGTCTTATATGCCCCCCTTGTCGATATTTTTCTCATGGACCAAGTAATGTCATTAACCAAGAAAGTGTTTTCAGCCACTAATGTTGTCAGGTATATCCTCGGCTTGATGGGGCTTTCACTTTTCGCGTTTGAACAATTTATATCTGAAATAATGCCCCTCCTTTTCGCACCTATGGTTTGCGGAATTTTGGGCTTCCTTGTGTACAAATCACAACCGAATGATGCCCAAATGCCTGCCCCAATTCAGGCAACACCAGCACCAATACAAACCAAGTAACTGTGGTTTCAGTCGTTTGACAGCGCTACGCATCAATGATGCCTCTCTGCGCCCGTCGATGGGAAATTAAAATCAACTGAATCGCATAAGGCTAATGTATGGATACTCTCTTTCATGCCCTTGTAGGCGCGTTTATTGGAGAATGTGCTCCGAAGAGTATCAAGAATCGCAGGATAAAAGGCGCTCTTGCATCGATGAGTCCAGATTTATTGAATATCCCTTGTTATCTCTATCTGGGATTTAAGACCGAGAGTACACTTTGGTATCCCAAGCCAGAAGCATTCTATGAAAATCCGTGGATACTTGATCATTGGACATGGGCAGGCTGGAATTTGAGTCACAGTTTGTTTTTTTGGGCTCTCATCATTTTACCGTTAGTTTGGCGTCTTAAGTGGACACCAC
>CABYOM010000076.1 GCA_902520595.1 uncultured Candidatus Poseidoniales archaeon
TACGATATGTTTGCTGAGGTCTGGAAGTTCGACTTCCAAAGCCTTGATGATTTTATCAGCATAATCTTCAGCGATTGTCTCCCAGTCAACATCTGCTCTGCCAAGGTGAGGTACGGGTGCAAGTACGTAGCCTGCACTGCAACCCTCTGGCGCGAGTTGAGGGTCAGTGACGGTCGGTACGTGCAAATAAAGGCTGAAATCTTCTGGTAGATTCTTACCTTTGAAAATCTCATTCAGCAGTTCCTTGTAACGGGGGCCAAATAGAATTGTATGATGCGCTACATCCTTGTATTCAATATCAGTACCGAAATGGAGAACAAAAAGAGACATGGACCAATCCATTTTTTCTAACTTCTTGGTCCGTTTAATTGCCTCTGGATGATCGGCGTAAATGTGCTGGTAAGTATGATGAATGTCGGCATTTGAAACGACGACATCATAGGTCTGCTTTACGCCGTTATTATCGGTTATAATATGTTGATTTCCAGAAGAATTACTGGAAACTTTAGCTCGTTGCACCGGTGTATCTAGACGAATCTCGCCACCTAATTCTTCAAACAATTTCACCAGAGCCGTCACGATGGCGTGTGTGCCTCCGCGTGGGAAGTAAACTCCCCATTGCCGCTCGAGGAAGTGAATTAATGTGTAAATTGAGGAGGTTTGAAACGGATTGCCCCCTACAAGTAGAGAATGGAAACTCATTGCTTGGCGCAAATGCTCGTCTTTGACATACTTTGAAACGGTCTTGTAAACGGAACGCTCGGCACGTAGTTTCATCAAATCAGGCGTGACTTTAAGCATGTCAGAAAATCGAAGAAACGGACGGTCAACCAGGTCGGTATAACCTATGTCAAATACCTTCTTTGAGTATTCAAAGAATCGCTCATAACCCTTGGCATCCGCTTCACTACGCTGTCTGATTTGCTCGAGCATCTTTTCTTCATCGCGCACGTAATCAAACCGGTCACCATCACTCCAAATCAGTCTATACATTGGGCCTACTTCCATCAATTCGATGTAATCTTCTAATTTTCTATCGGTTAATTCAAACAGTTCCTCTAAGGTATGAGGTGCAGTGATTACAGTTGGTCCTGCATCGAAGGTGTAACCATCATCGTGATAGACATAAGCACGCCCACCTGGCTTATCACGCGCTTCATACAGAACAGTGTTAACGCCGGCACTTTGCAGTCGAATGGCTGCTGCTAAACCACCAAATCCGCTACCGATAACCGCAGCCGTTTTTGTATCACTTTTTGCTGTCGCCATATTTGCTTGTCTGAGACGAAGGTAAATAAAAAGCCGTTTTCCCCAACATGCCTAGAAATAGGGGTCTAATGCACTCAACAAAACAGTGATTTAAAAGCGCGTAATTGTCTAGCATGCAATTAGAGGCCGGTATACAAAACGGTTTTTGAGATGAATATCGATGTCAAATGAGAGCCTTACCCCCGATGAATCACTCGCTGTAAATGGCGAGAGTTTCCATTGGGCTAAGCGTTTCTTAGGCAAAAAGATGGGTTCTGAGGCTGCAAAATTGTACGCCTTTTGCCGCCTGTTAGACGACATGGCTGACGGCGATATTGAAAATGGACCGGCCAGACTTGTCAATATCAGATCCGCCTTAATCGAAGGCAATACTGATGCTGACCCAGCACTGAAATCATTTAGCCCGTTAATGGAAGATCAAGAATTCCCTTTGCCGGTACTCATTGCACTCATCGACGGGTTACTTGACGACCAGCGAGAAGAAGTGATCTTTGCTGACGAAGCAGAATTATTGAGATATGCATACAGAGTTGCTGGAACTGTTGGTCTACTCATGTGCCATGTTCTTGACTGCCACGACCCAAAGGCCAAAGCCCATGCAATAGATTTGGGTATTGCAATGCAGTTGACCAACATCGCAAGAGATGTGCTGGAAGATGCGCAAATGGGACGCAGATACTTGCCTACCACTTGGACCGGTGATATCAGTCCTATACAGATAGTCGAAGCGGCCAATAACCCAACTGGGCAACACGGTCAAATCATCACTCAGTCAGTTAAGCGCTTACTTGCATTGTCTGAGCAGTTTTATTCGAGTGGTGCCAAGGGTTTCCCACAATTGCACTGGCGAGCTCACATGTCGATTGCTATTGCAGCCAAAGTTTACCGACAAATCGGAGTCCAACTCGCCCACAAGGGCCACATTTGGCACCAAGGCAGACAAGTTACATCACGCTCACGAAAATTAATTTGCTCAGTAAAAGCCATTTCTGGCTTGTCTAAACGCATAGTTAGAAAGAAACACGAACACAATTCAAACCTCCATAATTCCCTGGGGGGGCTACCCTATGTCTCATGATATCGGAATTATCGGTGACGGATGTGCTGCACTATCTTTAGCCGCAAAGGCTGATCAACTTCCCGGTCACAACATCACGCTAATTCGACCAAATGGTGCACCAGAGTCCAAAGATCATGTGTGGGGCTTTTGGAGTGATGAGACGCTTGAAGATGCAGTATCGTTAGCCAAAGGCACTTGGCACCAATGGGTCGTTATTACGTCTAAGAAAAGCGTCACAATGTCCTCAAAATCAAAGCCTTATAATGCAATGAAACGAAGTGACTGGACTGCCCACTGTCAAAACTTAGCACAATCAGCTGGAGTGAGATTCATCGACCAAGACGATTGGTCGGCTGAGGACAATTCAGCGATATTTGATACAAGACCCCCAGTTGCCCCCGATGATTGTATCCTCCAACATTTCCACGGTTTAGAAATCAAAACAGATACCCCTATTTTTGATGCGAAAACCGCGATACTGATGGACTTTAGAGTCGATCAATCAAAGGGTATGCATTTCATCTATTTGTTG
>CABYOM010000077.1 GCA_902520595.1 uncultured Candidatus Poseidoniales archaeon
TGAATCTAATTGCGCAATAAGAGTTGCTTCAGGGTTTTCTCGCCGAATGAATAAAGGAGATTCCCAGTTAACTTGCATTTCTTCGCCATTTACTGAACTTATTCTACCGACAACAAATTGCAGATCAACACTCGCATGAATCACATCGCCTTCGGCAAGGATTCTCTTTTGGAAGGGGGAGCGGTTGAGTTTCATCGTTGACCTATGATGAGCAACGACTGCAAGCGGAATGTTCGTATTGGTTTTTTTATCTTCAATCGCAGGCCGAACCAAGAGCGTTCCACTGCCTAAATGCTCTTCTTTGGCATTTCTTAATGCAAGTCCAACCCGATCACCAGCAACTGCTTCTGGCACATCATCGTCCATGACTTGGAGGGATTTGGCATTTCCAGTCCCGTTTGCGGGAAGTAAGACTACATCATCATGCACTTTAACAGTCCCAGATTGGACATAACCAATCGCTACTAAACCAATCCCTTTGACGTTAAAATACTGGTCTACGGGGAGGACAAGAGGTCCTTCTGCACTGGCTGATAATTCGTCTAATATGTCATCCATGTGTTGATACAAAGTATTGCGCAATTGTATTCCATCTTTCTTCTCAAAATTCCATTCTTTCAACCCGGCTTGGCTGAACAACATTTTCACTTGCTCCTCATCAACCCATTCACCTTCAGGGGGATTGATGACGGCAATCCCTTTCGAAATATTCGCACTTGCGAATGCGACAAGAGCCTCTCCCAAGGTGGCATCAACTGCTGAAATCTCGATGAGGCCGATTCTCGCAGCGGAAAGCGCGTTCAAGAACGGACGAAGCCGTTCAGGATATTTAGCAGGGCGAATAATGGAAAGAATCCGAGGTCCATTTTGGCCAGGTTCTTTGTGGACATAGGTGTGAACATCTCTTTGGTCCGTTGCTTTAGCAATTTCACGAGCCAGTTCATCTGAACCAATCATGGCGATGTTGAGGACAGGCATGCCCAGTCCACCTGAAAGGTCCACATCAATGTAGGGGTTGAACTCACTTGTTCTTCATTGCAAGCATGTGTTCACGAATCTCTTTCGCTCGTTCCCAATCTATCCTTTCTTCTTCTTCTTCAACAACGAACTGAGGTATTGGAATCGGTCGCATCATAGAGTCGATAGCTACGAAGAAAAAGTATCCTTCACAAATCTTCTTTTTCTCCCAAGTTGATTTATTCACTGCTAATGCTGTAACCTTTGAGCATGCAGTATGGCTGCTTGTAAAGACTACTTTACCAGATACTTCCAGTAAATCGCCTTTGCGAGCAGGAGCAATAAAAGTCAAAGTATCAATCGAAATAGTAACAAATTCTCGGTGAGCAAACTTCGAACAAGATATGCCTCCAGCCTTATCCATCAACGAGAGTAGCCTTCCACCAAACAATGTGTCGTAGGTATTTGTATCTCCTGGAAAGACTTCTTCAATCAAGGTGGCTGGTTCTTTAGAATAAGGTTCCATGTTTGCCCGATAGGGTTCTCCCTCAAGAACTCATGTGGAGTTCTCTCATCTTGAAAGCGATTTTTTGACCAGTGGTAGTCGGCCGAATATTGAGGTGGAAGATAGCCCTTCATCTGATTATGCACCCAAGAACTTGCTTTCAGCCTGGAGCAGCACGGAATCAGTTCTTTGGGAACTTAACCGTCATTATCTAGAAAATTGCAATTCTTTATGTTTGAAAAGTCAAAACTGTTTGGGTAGTTTGGAGAAAATTACACCGGATGCTTGCCATCTAAGACGGGCTGTTAAACTCTAAAATCCTGCTTTTTACAAAACCCCTCCGTAGGAGGGGGTTCTTGGGCATGTGTCCGTTGCGATTATAGGTGAAGGAATCTTCGGACAGAGAGTAGGTGACTCTATGACCCATAATAATCGACAACTGAAAGCCGCTTTATTTCTCGTTTGCTTAATGGTTTTAGCGCCATTCGCAGCAGCTGCAAACGTGACTACATTTGGAAATGGAAACTCCATGGCAGACATCGAGATGCGTGATGGTAGTGCTTTTGTCGACGCTGATTCTGGAACAGTTCACCTTCCTGCCGATGAAACAGTGACCAGTGCTTCAATGGATATATCCACCAGTATGGTCGAACACAGCGCTCACACCAGAGTCGATATCGAGACCATGCCGCGGGTTTGGAATCCGATGTACAACAATCAACTTACCAAATTTTCCAATGCTTCGCATTTCATTTACGAAGAGGGTTCCAACGCAGTACCAGTTAAGTTGAAGGCTGAAGGTTTCCTTACCGATTTTGAAGAAACCACCGCCGGTTTCCTTGACCACCGTGCTTTTGCTCAGAACCAATTTGGATGGGACCACGGCCCTATTGATGCGACGACCGTTCCTCCAAACTCAAATATTCCAGACTGTGCAAGTGGCGATTATTGCTGGGGTACTGGACTAACTGATGATGATTATTCCAATGAATGGGCAGGCCAAAATGGCATTACTTACCGAATGACTTCTGCCTCAATATACGTTGATTCCTCGCTTAAGAACCACATGGCTTTCTTTGATTCATGGCACGACCTTGACATGCAGACCGGTCAAGGAACAAACCCTCCTGTCTACTATCGAGATTGTGCATACATGGAAATCCGCTCCTCATACAATGATGATTTTGTCGACAATGACCCTGCTGGTTTTGCACCGATAGACATCGATCTATCCAATTCATCAGGTGTTGGATACGGCAATGGCTACTATGCGAGAGGAAGCGGTTCAACTGGTGCAGGGCAAATTGATGCTCGATGCCAAGGACTCGCGCAAGGTGATTACGGCCTTGCAGGGTCCTCCACCTCAATTTCAAATCC
>CABYOM010000078.1 GCA_902520595.1 uncultured Candidatus Poseidoniales archaeon
ATTCCATCGTTGTTCTGGTCACGCATCAGTTGCAATGTGCGGGCAAGAGCGACTGCGTGATCAACGTTCGTCAATCCGTGGCCAATGCGCCAGTCATGGCATTCACCGGTGGCACTTCTGTAGCATTCTGCGGGAATATCGTTGCATGAATCATCAGCATTGCCACTTTCACAGGAGTTCTCCATACCCTCATACTGAGCGGTCAGCTCTAAGATCAATTCAAGTTCATGGACTCGGGAGAAATTCGCTGTTTCCCAATCTTCAAACTGGCCATAGGCAGCAGTACCTTCACCACCGACAAGAGAAGAACCTTCATCATGGTCGTCTCGGTGGTAATCTGCGACTCCCAAGGAAGGAGCAACATTGAGCATCAATCCCGCCATACCACCGACGTGAGGAGTAGCCATACTCGTTCCAGAGATTGACATGTAATACAAATCACCCTGAAGCTTAGTGGATGCATCAATGGCCGTCCCACGAGGTGCAGTCGCCCAAATATCTCGGCCAGGCGCTCCTACATCTGGCCATGTATGCATTTGGTTCATGCACCCACGAGAAGAAAAAGATGTGACGGCAGTGCCATCGTGGGTTAATGCTGCCACTGAAATGGCTGCAGGAGTATTTGCATAGACATTGGTTTTCAAGCCACCGCTGCATTCACCGCCATTACCTCCTGAATTGGAGGCAGCAAAAATCACAGCAACACCGTTGTCATAGGTGAGCATTTCAGTAAGTTGTGCAACTGCGCCATTCGGGTCATAATCTCCATCAGTACCCCAAGAATTGGATACAACTCGAATGTGATATTCATTCTGTCCAGGAGTTGAGTGCTGATACGTCCATTCAAGGCCTTGCTGTGCTGCAAAAATCGATGCCCCATCGCCAGTCCCCAATGCTACTAACTGACCGCCTTTGGCAACACCTGCACGACGACCGGAGGACGCATCTCCGTTGCCAGCAATGGTGCCACCAACATGTGTTCCGTGGCCAGAGGATGTGTCCGAGTTACGAGTTTCTGTCCAAACACCGTCCCACTTTGCGGAATAAAGTGTTTTTTCACCGGTCCAAGGATGAAGATAGTCATAATCAGGGTGACCCGCATCGACACCAGTATCAAGATCTACAATTGCAGTCCCATCACCGTCCCATTCAGTAAAAGAGAGGTCCATGTCATGGTCAACAGTGCCATCAGGATTGATAATTGCTCTGTGCCAAGAAGTCGTCGCATTGACAACATGGGTTGTTTCATGCATCATGATGCCTGCATCAGGAGTTGGTTCTCCACCAAATTCTGCAGGAAGATAAAAGAATTCCAATTCCCGATTCAATTCGAGATACTCAACACGTTCCCAATTACTAATTTTACGAATATCTGCTGCAGATGCCTCTATCAGTCCACCGTCAATAAGCGGGGCACTTCCCAACAGTTCCGCACCGAGTTGTTCCATTGTAGTACGGTCGATAGAAGTGACTTCAGAATGCAATTGATAGATGACAGAGAGGATTGAATCATCTTCCACAACGTTCAATTCATCTTCCAGTGCTGCATCCATCCGGTCAAAGTTACCGAGTGGATTAAGACCGGATGCGAGTGGCGCTGCGGACACACCGATGAGAAGGAATTGGAGTGTGCAGACGATAAGAATACCACGTGCAGAACTTTGTTGCATGATTGTGGGTCAGTGCGCATCTACTAAGCCCTTCGCCTCATTTGAGTCTAATTCATCCATGGAATATCATCTGGAATTTCTGCAAAAAGGTTAGCAGGCAATGCAGTTTTTATCTTTGAAACAGAGCCTAACCCCGCAGTCACTTTTTGTTGCCAGGCCTCATATTCTTCAAATGACTTCATTGAGAGAATCGGATTGTTTTCACGATTCCAATCAAGAGTCTGGAATGCTGTACCTGGAGGTTCATGACCGGTGCAGACCAAAAGATTACCAGGAAGTGGTTCCAATTTTTGGAGAGATTCCCAGTGCGCCATTAATCGACCGCTGGGTAAATCGTCTCGTCCAGCGCCGCCTTCCCCGGTGAAGAGGAAGTCGCCAGTAAAGAGGTGTGCTGGCGATTCAAGAACGACGTGATCGTTCGTATGTCCGGGGACGTGATGGGCAACAAGGGGAATTGAACCAATCATCAAAACTTCTTCCTCGTCGAGGTAGCGTGATACGCCTAGACAAGCAGTATCTTTCCACATCACATATTCGCATCCTGTTCTTTCACGAAGTGAATAACAGGCGGTAATATGGTCGGCATGAGTGTGAGTTGCGATTGCAAAGCCAAGAGAAAGGCCTCGCTGTTCAAGCATCTCCAGATATGCATCCATGAAATCAAAAACAGGATCGATTAAGGCCGCTGTTTTTGTATCTGTATCTGCTAAGAGGTAGGTTTTGGCCCAGCCAGATTCGTTAAGTTGTTCAAATTGCATGAAACACCGATTGGGCACATGTACTTGAACAATGCCATGCGAAGTGTATGTGTTTGATACGAGCATTGATGAAAGATGGCGGAGACCGAGGCACATGCATCCTATCGAAGTTGTACATTTAGAACACGATGGGAAGGTATTCCTTGTTGATGAACAGGGAAATGGCCCACAAATTCCCATCCAAGGCCGTCAAGAAGTTTTGACTCCATTACGAATGCCAACATCTGAAGAAATTGAAAAGATGGG
>CABYOM010000079.1 GCA_902520595.1 uncultured Candidatus Poseidoniales archaeon
CCTGTGATGAGTCATAAACTGTACCGTCTTGTAACGGTAATACCCCTGCCATCATACGTAAGAGCGTTGTTTTTCCAGCACCGTTTGGCCCCACGAGGCCTAAAATCGAGCCTTTCTTCAATTCCAAGTTGGCTGAAAAGATGCCTTGGCCGCGAATTTTTTTCCACGGTTTGAAGTTCGATGGGGCGTGTAAAAAGTGCCGATATGTGGCATCTTTCAGACGTAGAACCACCTCTCCCATACTTTGGCCACACCGTTAGGGTTTGACAATCTACCGTTTGAAGAGGGTTCAAACCCCAACACTCTTGATGCCCAACTCTCCTCCATGAGTTGAATCCAAGATGCTGGGATATATCCTGCCCACCTTTTTACTCGGTTTGTCAGTCGTGTTCGTTCTTGTTTTTGAATATCGAAGACTCGAAGATGAGGAAGAATATGATTGGAGAAGTGGATTTGGGCCGATGGGTTTTGAGGCACTTCTTCTCACCATAGTGTTGTTATGGTTTCTGCCAGGCGGAATACTCCTTATTGGCCCGGTTATGCTCATACTCTCAGGATTAAGTCCAGCAGGTCGCTTGGCCTGGAAGAAATACAGACGCCCTCGTGTTCTGGTCAGCATTGGCTTTGCAGTGATGATTTTTGCAGGAGGATTCACTCCGGTAGCAACTCCAACCTCACCTTCTGAGTGGGGCCAGCCCATATTCACTGAAAATCCAAATGCGCCTCTTTATCCAGCTGGAGAACAATACACATGGCTTGCTTTACCTGAGCAATTAGGGGATGCAGATTTAGAGATCATCCAGTCACTGACTTTACGTTTACCATTTCAATATGGGCCTTTAGGGGCTGAAGCTACCGCTTTTTCACTTGCAAGTCTCTTCAATATGGAGCAGGGGCGTTTGAATCAAGCGATTGAATTACTTGACCAAAAGGTTACACTGCCAGGTTCTCTTGATGTAGATGAGATGAAATTACAACCTATTCCTGCTGATTCAACCCACCACTACATCTCAAGTGAGAATTCGATAGATGAAGTGGTCAACGTGCGATTGTATGAGTTACGGAGCCTCTCAATTGGAACAGATGAAAACGGGTTTAAAGTTGGGGAAGTGCTCTGTGTCGCAACCAGTAATTGGGGTGGGGAATTGGACATTTTAGTCATCGTTCGACCCATCGGCCACACTGGTCTTTCCAATGACAGATACGCATACTCTTTGGCTATCGATTGGCTTTCTGCTTGAGCAGTGTCCCCTTTTTACGAAGTCGGTGCAGGGGCGGGGGATGGGATTTAGGGAGGCCTAAACTTTATGTATGGCCGGTTTTTAGGGCGGCCTAAACCGGAAGGTAGTCCTATGAAGATGAAAAACCTAAAATCCACATTACTCGTATTTTTAATCGCCACAGCAAGTCTTGCTGGTTGTATTGGCGCAGAAGAAGAAGAAGAAACCGAAGAAACATTTGGCTCTGACGGAGGATACACCTATGTTTCTGATGTTCAAGTCTATGCTGATATGGCACAAGATGTCTGTGACATCAAAGACCTCGTTGATACTTACGATTGGGCTGCTATCAAGGCTATTTACACCGACGGAGAAAACGTCGTAAAGAGTGATGGATCTTACAAGACTCTCGCACAACATGCTGCTGCAAGTGGTAAGAAGCACGGCTTGCAAGAATACTACGGGGTTGACGCACCTCTCGATGCATACATGATGGCTGCTCTTGATGGAACAGGAATGTTCGAAGGTGCATCTGACTCAATGCGTGCACAAGCAGTCGAAAAGGCAGCTCAAAACCAAATCCTGGTTGCTTATGCAATTCACGAACTTAACTCTGCTATCGCAAAGGCCACTGATGGTAACTGGGGTACAGATGGCGCACAGCACGCCTGGGACGAAGGCTGGGCATTGTATCACGGTGCAACAGACCACGCTTCATGCGCTGCATATGCAACCGGAGACAAGCGCGCAGGTAACTTTGCAACAACCGTTTCATCCACTGATTCAACAGCCAAGGCAAACGCTGCAATCCTTGTTGCAATGAATGAAGGACTTGCTGCTTTGCAGGCAGAAGACCTCGCAGGCGCTACTGCTGCACGAGATGAAGTCGTCAAGAATATCGTCATCATTTACTCTCAAGCAACGATCCGCTATGCCAGTAAGATGACGACTGATTCGACTCTTGAAGATGCACAAACTCACCAAGCAGAAGGCTACTCCTTCTGGCGTGTTATCGAAATGTATGTTGCTGCTAACAATGCTGCAGACACTCGAAACGACATGTGTCACAACCTTGGATTGGGAACAACATCTGCTGACAACGCTACCACATGCAGCGCTTACACCTTTATGGAAAACCACACTATGAGCGATGGTTCAGACATTTGCTACAACATGGTCACCCATTCAGTTTCTTCCGATGACAACTCTTCGTGTGGAGCATACAGCTACCTGACCAACTACACTATGAATGACGGACAAGATATCTGCTACAACATGGTGAGCCACTCAGTTTCTTCTGATGATAACTCCTCTTGTGGAGCATACACATACTTGACAAACTACACCATGAATGATGGACAAGATCTCTGTTACAATTCAGTCACCCACGCCTCAAGCACCCACAACAGCACGGTGTGCGCTTCCTACGGATTCTACAACACCACAGCTC
>CABYOM010000080.1 GCA_902520595.1 uncultured Candidatus Poseidoniales archaeon
CTCCAGAAACCTTCCAATTGATGTTTACAGGCAAAAATCTGCGTGAATTGTTGAAAAGCGTTCAAGCGGTGATTATTGATGAAGTACACGATTTAGCTGCGAGTGAACGCGGTTGGCAATTATCGGTAGGATTGGAAAGACTTGAGGCACTTTCAGGACATTCGGTTCAGAGAATTGGCCTTTCTGCCACCGTCGGTAATCCTGAAGAAGTCGCAAAGTGGCTTTCACCCAAAAAAGGCAAAGCATTGCTCACAACCGGCGATAGGGACACAGAATTGACAGTGGAATGTGCTCAGAATTTGCCCGAAGATGAAATTGGGGCACTGGAAATGAGTATTCAGCCTCGAGCCCATGCGAGTTTTCGCAGATTAATCGAAGTGCTGAAAACCGAACCTCCTTGCTTGGTTTTTGTCAACAGTCGAAGCGATGCGGAAACCATCGCCAACCGGTTACAAAACATGGCGCCAGATGTGAAAATTGGAGTTCACCACGGCTCGCTTGCAGCTGAAACTCGGCAGGAAATGGAGGACCAACTTCGAAGTGGTGAATTAGCCGGACTTGTCTGTACCTCAAGCCTTGAATTGGGAATCGATGTTGGCAAAATTCGACGAATTATCCAAGTTAAAAGTCCGCGTTCTGTTGACCGAATGCTCCAACGTGTTGGACGTGCAGACCATCGTTTAGGTGGAATAGGCAGGGGGCATCTTCTGTCATGGGATGCCGATGATATTGCCGAAAGTGCAGTGGTCGGTCGCCGAGCAATGCTTGGCCAAATAGAATCGATTGAATGGCGTCATCGACCCTTATCAGTTGCAGCAAATCAGTTGGTTATGATGGCGCATTCTTTCAACGCGGTAGCCATTGATGAAGCGACCGAGATTCTATCCAGAGTCGCTCAATTTGAAGGGTGGTCAAGACATGATTCTGAAGCGATTTTACGCGTATTGGCTGACAGTTGGATTCTACGATTCACACCAAACCCAAGTGAGGTGCCGTGGTATAGATGGCCGAAAGCAGTCTACGCAGTTGCTCAACAAGAGGCTGTGAAGAAAGGCGAACAGTTACCTGATGAGCGTCCATTATTTTCGATTCCAGATGAAGAAGTGCCTGAAGTATTCAAACAACAAACTGTACCTGTTCCACTCCCTTTCAAATTCGGTTGGTTTTCCACTGCAGGAAGAACGCGCCAATGGGTGACAAATCATCTTTCCATGATCCCTGATAAGCAATCTTACCGGGTCAGAGATGCCGTGACTCGACGTAGTTTAGGGAGCGTTGACGAAGCATTTGTTTTGTCACTTAACGACAGTGGTGAAGACGATGATGGGAGCAGAAGACAATTTGTGATGGCGGGAAGAACATGGCTGATTATCGATGCTGACCCTGAACAATCGGAGATTTTAGTCGCACCCGTCTCTGATAAGGCGCAAGCACCTCGATGGATGGGTGAATTACCTCCAGTCCCAAAGGCAATTGGACGGGATATTGGTCGACTTCGACAACTGATCGCTGATGACCTCCATCTGTTTGAGAATCATCAAAACACGGTTAATGACACACAAATCCTCGATACAGAAGGAATCTTTGCCGATCGCAATTCTCTCTTGTCAGAACACCCCTTTGATGATGAAGCGCTTGGCCTCATGGCTGAATCGATTACAGCCCATGTCGAAGCGACCGGTTATGTCCCCACTGACCGTTTGATGACGCTCGAGGCTCGGGAAGATGCGATCGTCATCAATTCATGCCACGGTTCTCGAATCAACGAAGGGTTGGGTCACTTTCTGATGGCAATGGCATCGACAAAATCTGGGAAATGGGGCCGATTAGTCGTCGAGCCAACCCGAATTGCTCTACAAACAGGAGCTGTAAACCCTGAGGACTTGGTTGATTGGATGATGGAAACGCCACCAGATGCAATTGAAGGATTGCTCAGCGTAACCTTGCCAAACTCACGGCAGGTTCGATGGCGCTTTGCGCAGGTTGCCAAAACTTTTGGGATATTACGCCACGGAGTTGATCCAAGAAAAATCAACCTTCAAGCCCTTTTGAGAAAATATCGCGGTTCGGTGGTCATGGAAGAAGTTCTGTCAAAACTTTTCCATGAACGAATGGATGTTTTCGGTGTCAGGGACGTATTGCGAGCAATACAAAAAGGTAGTATTGAGTTGAAAATCACTGCATCAGGTCCTATTGGGTTATCGAATCACTCGAGTAGAGACATGCTGCTACCGAACTGGGATAATGCTCAAGTTCGAAACCAGTTGAGAAGTCGTTTAACCAATGAGAGAGCCGTTCTTTGCTGCTTGAAGTGTGGAGCAACTCGTCGGTTTAGGGTTGCCAGATATCCTGAGATAAACGATATCAAAAATTGTTTGAAGTGCAAGGGTTCAATGCTTGCTTGTGCGCCGGAACGGATGCAATCAATGTTGGAAGAATGGGTGGGTTCAGAAGATGAGAAGGACCAAGGAAGAATGATGAAAAACGCCTCGATTGTACAATCAAGAGG
>CABYOM010000081.1 GCA_902520595.1 uncultured Candidatus Poseidoniales archaeon
TTCGTCCTCCAGAACATTGCCGAAAAGTCGCGCTTGGGGGTTCATTCCAAATCCAAATTCAGCCATAGTCCAAACACTCTCTCTGTCTTTAGAGCGAAGACGTTTCGCCGCTTCTCCGAATTCTTGGCGAATCGCCGCTGCGATAGTTCCACCTTTCACGTCCATTACAATACCATCTTCAACGATGAGCGAAATCGGTTCGTCAACTAAATTTGATTCCCAGGAACCGTCAATAACGACAGTCCCATTCATTGAACCTTCTCGAGGCATGATGAACGCTTTTCCAGCAGGTAGATTTGTCAGCATCTTAGGACGGTTACATATTCCGTTGTCGTCTAATTTCCATTCACGCCAATTGACTTCGAACGTCACGTTTGTACCTTGTTCAGAGGTAACTTTGACAATTCTTCTTCTACGGAAGTAAGGTCCTAAATCGCTAATTCGTTGTTTGATGAGAGAAAAATCCGCTGACATTCCGCCACGGCTAAACATTTCGTTTGTCATCCCGGGCATCGTTGCAACTCGAGATCCTTCACGAAGTGATTGACGAATCGCACGAGTATGCGTTAATGAATAACGGGTAGGAGCAATCACAACCTGTTGTTGTCGCATGAGGTGGGCTACCGGAGTAGGAGGCTCTTCCCCATGGTGTCGAGCTTTGGGCATGACGATGAGAAGTACGTTGTCTGATCGTTCATTGGCAGCCTCGTGTAAAGCCTGACCAATATCTCCGGTTGTTGGGTCACAAACGATGAGAACATTTTCTCCTCTCCGCACATCCATACAGGTTTTTATTACCGCCTGAGCACTAATTTTCAGTTGTTCATCTACTTCTTCTATAGAAAGTTCTTCGAAGGGGATAATCTCATTTGGCGAGGTGTCATTCGGTTGACCCATCATGTCAACAGGCTCTTCACTCGTGTCTTTAACTTCGTCAATAACTTCATCGATTTCTACATCATTTGTATCGACAGGCGCCTTTTTCTTTGCCTTGCGGGAAAAAGGTCGCACCATATGTAACCGAGGAGGGCTTCTATATTCAATGTGTGGCAGTTTTTCCGCAGCTTTTGTCCACTGCCTCAAAAATATTGACACGAGTCTTCTTGATGGTGGATGCTTTCGCAAGTATGATGCAAACATATGCTGTGTTCATTGAGCGTGTAAAAGACATTCACCGACTTGGTGCCTTGCAAGGCCACTTAGGGTGGGACCAAGAGACAATTATGCCTTCGAAGGGCTCTGATGCCCGTTCAGATATCCTCTCATGGCTTGCTGCTGAAGGCCATGGGCGTCTTACCGATCCGGAAATGGGTCGGATGCTCGATTCTTTAGAACAGGAGCCAGAATTGGATGCAGATCAACAAGCGAATGTAAGGGAAATGCGTAGAGCCTATGACAAAGCGATTAAACTTCCATCTGAGTTTGTCGCTGCTTTTGCAAAAGCAAAATCTGAAGCGCTTCTTTCTTGGCAAAAAGCAAGGCAGAATTCAGATTTTGAATCTTTTCAGCCACAATTAGAATCACTCATCGCCATGACAAAGGAAAAAATAGCTTATTATGGAGGGCAAGAAAATCCTTATGACGTTCTTCTGGATGAGTATGAGGTTGGAATGAAAGTGACAGATTACGACCCCTTATTCGAAGGATTACGCGCTCGTCTCGTACCTCTTCTTGACAAAATTACGATTGCTCAGCAGACAAATCCAGACCCAGTTTTACCTGAAGGACTTCGTTTTTCGATTGATGGCCAAACTGAGTTTTGTACAAATGTCTCCCAAGCAATGGGTTTTGATTTTGAAGCTGGTAGAATGGATGCATCAACACATCCATTCTCAGCAGGACTCTGGCCAGGTGACACGCGCTTCACTACTCGATTTGATGAATACGATCCATTTTCATGCTTGTATGCAGTCATGCACGAAACCGGCCACGCCTTGTATGAGCAAGGGCTTTCCAAGGAATTCTCCTTAACACCTCGTGGAGCGGCAGTCTCCCTTGGCGTTCATGAGTCTCAGAGTCGATTTTGGGAGAATCAAATCGGAAGAACATCCGCATTTTGGAGTGTTGCTCTACCCTGGTTTAGGAAACAGTTTCCAGACGCACCAGATTGGAACCCTGCAACCCTCAATCGAATTGCAAATACGGTTTCTAAAGGTTTTATTCGCGTCGAGGCAGATGAAGTGACCTACAACTTACACGTCATGCTTCGATATGAAATCGAAAAGAAAATATTCAATGAAGATCTTCCCATTTCGAAGCTTCCAGAAACTTGGAATGCAATGTATAAGGAATGGTTTGGCATTGATGTTCCTGAAGATCGAGTTGGATGTCTTCAAGACATCCATTGGTCAATGGGCGCTTTTGGATACTTTCCGACCTATACTTTGGGCA
>CABYOM010000082.1 GCA_902520595.1 uncultured Candidatus Poseidoniales archaeon
TTGCTCCTTCAACACCACGAATTTCACCGATGATAATGTATCTGGGACGACTACGTAAAGCTGCCTTCAATAAATCGAACATTTCAACGCTCGAATCTTCACTCTTTGATGTTCGAGTAACCAGACGTTGCCAAATCTTGTGTCGAACCTTAACTTCAGGTGTGTCTTCTGCTGAATAGATCTTAACATTGTGGTCAATGAACGGTAGAATTGCATTCAGTGTCGTCGTCTTACCGGATGCGGTCTCACCAGACACGAGCACGGACATACCGTATTCAAGACAGATCCAGATATAGGCGGCTACTTGAGATGAAATCGTCCCCCATGCGATAAGTTGAGTAATCGAAATTGTTTCCTCAGCGAACTTACGAATCGTGAACGAAGGGCCGAGCATTGATACGTCATCGGAGAAGATGATATTGATACGTGAACCGTCAAGTAAAGCACCGTCGATAATCGGCTTATTGTCTGAAACTGGTCGGCCAATACGTTCAGACATGGCACGTAAGAAACGAGCGAGAACGTCACGGTCTCGGAAACGGATGTTTGAGGAGACCATTCCAAACACTTTGTGATCCATGTGAACGTGCTTCAAACCAATGGAGTGAATATCTTCTAACATTTCATCGGAGAGTAGGGGTTCAAGAGGGCCGTTTCGTATCAAGTCGCGAATGATGATGTATTGTAATCGTTCGCGCTGCTCAGGTGTAACGAGCATGCGCTTGTCGTCTAAGCCCATCATTTCCCACATGCGTCCTTGACGGCGAACATTGGTAGTAAGTTCAGATTCAAGGACAGTGTATTGATCAATCATTCGAGCGAGGATTGACTCAAACTCAGAATCGGTTGTAAAAGTAGGAGCGCTTGGAGCCTCTTGGAGCAGTGTTTCAACCAATTGTCTGCGAATATTCTCTTCTTCTTCAGTCAATTGAGGTTCTAAACCGAACCACAGGACTTGCCCACCACCTTCTTCATCTGCAGGAGGTTCGTAAATATGGACAAAAATAGGTTCTTTTGCAAGGTAAATTAAATTGAGTGGTCGTTGCTTTTTAGCATCTCGATCTAAAGGCCCATAATAGGTAGGTCGGGAACCGTATTTCGCCTCAAAGTCACGAACCCAATCGCCAACGTGAGGATGTGCGTTCATGACCGAATTCAAGTCACCTCGAGCAAATCGGAGTTCTTCTTCAACCATCGCCATATCCCTCCTCAACTCACCGCAGTAATGTCAACGATGAAGCCCATACTTGGTTCAACACGCCATCCAATTGAAGTTTGGACAGGACCGGCTGCGCGTAAGAAACGAGTAACAACGATGTTTCGTTTGATTTCTCCTCCAATCATGTTCGTTGTAAGATCCAATACAATTTCAGCAGAACTGCGCATGTTATGCATCAACTTCTCATCCATCTCTTCAGGGTCGACGCACAACATCAGTGAACGTCCTTTCGATGAGATTTGGCGAAGACGCTGCATCAAATTAAAACGACTAATGTCGTCAAGATCAGAAGGCATAATCGAACTCGCTGAATCGATGACAACAACATCGGCGAGTTCGATTGCTTCAGATTCTAAAAGTTGTTCCAACTTGACTTCAGGTTTAGATTCAGCAATGGTTCCAAAACGGCTGAAGATGAGGAGTTTTCCTTCACGAACTGCATCGGTAACGCCGTAACCAATGGATTCCATTTGTTCAATCCAGCCACGAGTCGTCAGTTCAGTTGTGATGACCAAGACCTTAACGCCGTTTTCTACCAATCCATAGACAAGGCGTTGGGATATGAGAGATTTACCACCACCAACTGTCCCCTGAAGAACATAGAGAGAACGATTCGGAAGACGAAGACCCATCGAATCTGCTAATGAATCGGTTTCAAGATCATAAGGGAATCCATCTTCTATTGGCTTGTGTGCCGTCATCAATGGATCCTCATTACCGTGCTCAAGAGACATGCAATTGCACCTCCTCACTCATCTCTGCACTCATCGAAATTCCGTTTATATTGAGCGAACGCGCTGTTGCAAAGATTGAAATTTCATCGCCGTCGACATACGCATCAAAGGCGATATCGCGCATTTTTATTTCAAGTAAAACGTGTGAGTCCCAATCACCGGCAGAGTTGGGTACAAACGACCGACTTACTATCGAAGTTCCGTCAAGGGTAACTCCATCGACGATGATAGAAAGTGAGTTTTCGTTCATCTTGTGAATGCCAGTATTCTGAACATAGAACGTTATTTCGTTGAGTGCTGCCGGAGTTGCGCCCAGTTGCAGATCAACCATCATCGGGTCTCCAGCAAAATCAATTCCGATCTCTTCAGAGATTTGCAACCCCA
>CABYOM010000083.1 GCA_902520595.1 uncultured Candidatus Poseidoniales archaeon
GACACCACACCTTTTGGTGAACAATTTTTCTGGACAGGTAATCTCGACCTCACTGATTCAGGTGCTACCACACTTTTACCTTCCTACATGGTTGACGTCTGGGTTTCAGGCTCTGACTCATCTGGCAACCCATTTGATACACTAGGCAATTCCATTTCTCAACCAATCGCATCATGGTCACTGGCTCTACTTGGACCGAGCATTGACCTAAATTTACCAACCAGTACATTCTCTTGGGATGATCCAAGTCCAATCACTGGTCAAGAAGTCGGACTCGAGTTTGAAGTTCGTAATCTCGGAGGAAAGGGTGATGTTGCTTTCATTCTCCAGCGAGCAGTTGATGGAGGGTTCTGGCAAGATACCTCACGCATTGACCTCGTAGCTACGGCTGGTTCGACAGTTACGGGAACTCTACCGACGGTTGCTGATGTAGATGCGGGCGACAGTATCCAATTTAGAATCGTCATCTTGGTTGATGAAGTCGAAATGGATCGAAAGACACTGGATCCACTGCTGGTTAAAGAAGAAACAATTCGAGACGGTGAAGCACTTGCTTTACAAGCTCAAGAAGGGGCATTCAGTATCGTTCTTTACCTGATTGCCCTCGTATCTCTAAGCCTTGCAATGTGGTTGCTTGTAATGAATCGAAGAATACGTGAAGGTGAACTTGAAGGTGGAGTTGAGGACCAAACCGAAGAAGTCCTTGAGGAGCTCGCAATCTCGAAAACTCTCCCCGTAATTGATACCAATGTTCCTCCTCCAGCCGGGTTAATTCTTCCACAACCGGCTGCAACACCCGCACCTGCTGTTGTTCAACCAGCACCGGCGCCTCAACCTGCCCCACAAGTAGAAAACCAACGCGCACCGCCTCCGCTACCGCCGACCGGTTTGCCTCAAGGATGGACGCAGGAACAATGGAATCATTTCGGCTGGGACTATGTCAATGCAATGAAAAAGTGAGTTGTTAGAATGACTGACGAAGGGTCCACCCCCATTGATGGAATGGTGACATTGCAAGAACGAATGGTGAACCTGATTAATCAATTAAACATGCCATTAATCGAAGTGAGCCTTGTTCTCAGTAAACATATTGCAGGACTTTCCCGTTCATTAGATGAACATATCAACGAAACGCAGCAAACATTTTCTGAATCGGTAACGCATCCTTGGGATATTGAAACACCCGAAGACCCAGAAAATGAATTCAGTTTTGACCTTGAAAAGATATTCAAAATCATTGACGCTGACAGGATGGACATTCTCGCTACCCTCATTCGAGTGACACTCGTTGAAATTGATGCGTCATTGGCTGAAGGATTACTGGCATTACGGCCATGGGAGGCACTTTCTCGCACTCAGTTGTCAAAAGCGAAAGGACCTGGACAACTCTTCTCACCCCTTGAGATCCCAGAAGACTGGTGAGCAATGGGTTTGAAAATAGCGACATACACCGCCCAGCATGGACAAGTCTGTTCGTATCTGTTTTGGAATCCTCGGGGTCCTACTTGCACCACTTCTCTCGGGCTGCATCGGTACTGATGCTCTCGCCAATCCAGGAACAAATCGTGGAGTACCTGGTGGATTGACATTGGCATGCCTCGATGGTTCAGAGTATACCTCAATGGTTGTCGAAGTGGATTATCACCCGGGCTACAAACCTGAAACCTCCTCTACGGATTTGTTACTGGAACGACTTGATTCGGTGTGCGATAAACCCCAAGGCATTGAGATTCAATTTACTGAGACTTCATTCAGTAATGAAGAAATCTGGACAGCAAGTGATGTTCGCGATGTTGGTTGGGATGAAAAAAGTCATGATCCAAGAGATAAATCTGTTCTCTACTGGCAAGTCATTTTCCCGGAAGGCGTCTATGAAGACAGCAGTGTTCTGGGTGTTGCCGTAGATGCGTCGACGGTTGCTATGTTCAAAGACTCGATTGATGATGCAGAGAATATCTTCCGCAGACCTTCTGCAGAGAAGATTGAAAACAGCGTATTAGTGCATGAATTTGGTCATCTTTTGGGGTTGGTGAACATTGTTTATACTTCACCCGCCGATCACGAGGACAGTGAGCATCCAGGGCATTCTAATAATGAAGATTCAGTGATGTACTGGGCAATCGAATCGACGAGTATTTCGAACTTCTTTTCAAACGAATTGCCTACTGAATTTGATCTTGATGACAAACAGGACTTGATTGGTTTGGCCGATGGTTCTATTGAATGCACAGACCAGTTGTGGAGACCTTAA
>CABYOM010000084.1 GCA_902520595.1 uncultured Candidatus Poseidoniales archaeon
TGCAGGATTCGGAATGGGTGCTTCATCAATCGCTCTGTTCGCTCGTGTTGGTGGCGGTATTTACACCAAGGCTGCTGACGTCGGTGCTGACCTTGTCGGAAAAGTCGAAGCAGGAATCCCAGAAGACGATCCACGAAATCCTGGTGTTATCGCTGATAACGTCGGTGACAACGTTGGTGACGTTGCGGGAATGGGAGCAGACATCTTCGAATCCTTTGTGGGTTCAATCATTGCAGCAATGATTATTGCAAGTTCAGATGACTTTGCAGGCTCTTCCGATTATATCATGATGCCAATTATGCTCGGCCTCATCGGCTACGTTGCATCCATTATCGGTGTGTTCTCAATGTATGTTCTCAAGAACGGTAAAGATGCAGCAGCTGCACTTCGCAACACTACGTTCATCGCAGCAATTCTGTTTTGGGCAGGTGGTTACCTCTCCATTAGCCAAGGACTCATTGATGTTGAGATTGGTGTCATGCACTCGGTTGTTTTAGGCAGTGTTGTTGGAATCGCAATTGGTCTGATTACTGAATACTACACTGGAATTGAACCTGTCTTTGGAATCCCAACGAAAGCAATCCCCCACATTGGTGAAATGTCCAAGACTGGACCTGCGACCAACGCTATTGCCGGACTTTCAGTTGGTATGATGTCTACCTTCATTCCAATCATTCTGATTGCCGCTGGTATCTTTGGAGCAAATCACTTCGGTGGATCCGATTACGGACTCTACTGTATTGCAATGGCTGCAATGGGTATGCTTGCTACAGTCGGCGTGACCATGACCGTTGATGCTTACGGACCAGTTGCTGATAACGCAGGCGGAATTGCAGAGATGAGCGGACTTGGTTCCGATGTTCGAGCAATCACCGATGAACTTGATTCAATTGGTAACACAACTGCAGCAGTCGGAAAAGGATTCGCAATTGGTTCTGCTGCATTGACTGCTCTAGCACTGTTTGCTGCATACACTGCCGCAGTTGGCCCAGATAATCTTGACCTTACCTTGACCAACCCAATGGTTGTCATTGGACTTCTCATAGGTGGCGGTCTACCGTTTGTGGTTGCTGCTATGACCATGACCTCAGTCGGTAAGGCTGCGGGTGATATGGTTGTTGAAATCCGACGCCAATTCGCCATCATGCGAGAAAGTTTGTCAAAGGACTCTTCGTTTGAAGGCGACTTAGAAGATGCAACAACATGGCCCGAAAAAGTCGTTGCAGGTGATATGACTTATCCTGATTCACAAACCTGTGTTGATATCTCTACGAAGGCAGCTCTCCGTGAAATGGTAGGCCCTGGCGTGGTTGCGGTTCTTGCACCGGTCATCGTCGGACTGGCACTAGGTGCAGATGCACTTGGCGGACTTCTTGCAGGTTCTCTGGTCACTGGAGTTCTCATGGCTTTGTTCATGGCTAACGCTGGTGGTGCTTGGGACAATGCCAAGAAAGCAATCGAGCAAAACCACATTGAAGGCGCTAAGAAAGGCGATGATGCTCATGAAGCAGCCGTCATTGGTGACACGATTGGAGACCCGTTCAAGGACACATCCGGTCCATCACTCAACATTCTCATCAAGTTGATGTCCATTGTTGCAGTTGTTTTGGCTGGTACTGGGCAACTTGTGTGAGACGCTTTCAAGCGTTAGACTCTTGAAGAAAGTCCAACTCGGACACTCATGGGTCGAAGATTTGAAGCCAGCGTAATGCTGATGCTCTTGTTATGCACCAGCGTCCTCGCAGGATGCACTTCTGGCTCTACAATGTCTTCAACCGAGGACACTACGACTGAAGAGCAGAAGCTGCTTCCTGAATGGGAAGTCGGCGATCAGTGGCTGTATACCTTCATTACGCCACAATTCGGTGAAGACAGCGCTCGATTAGTCGTCGCTGAAATCGACGATGAAGCAGGTGTATACCGCCTCGGAATTTCATCAGAACGTGAGGCACAACGTCACGCTGTGATCAACCACAACCCTTTCCTTGGACGCATGACAATCGATGGCTTATCCGTCTATGAAAATGGAGAGCCACAGGCTGTTTACTCGTTCCCATGGACGGTTGGGGACACCTGGTCGTTCACACTGTTTGGTCAGGACTGGACCGCCACGACCGATTCGATTACCAACGGCAATGCACGTGTTTCGGCGACCTCTGCAGAAGGCCATCAAATCTCCTATACCTTCAGCGGCAGTAAAGAATTCATGGAATCTTTCGTTTGGCGAGATGGTGACGGAGTGC
>CABYOM010000085.1 GCA_902520595.1 uncultured Candidatus Poseidoniales archaeon
GAGGCTGAAAACAAAATCATCTGATTCGTGAGGATTGAAATTTCTTCTTCAATAAGTATGCCGTTCACCGTAATGAGAGGGATCGGTGGAGTCGAATCTGTGATGTTCAATTCCAGAACATCAACGTCAGACCACGAACCTCCCTGGTCTTGAACACGCAGGGTTGCGTTGTAGAGTCCAATGGACTGATAAGAACGGAATGGTGATTTCAAACCCGAAGTGGTTGAATCTCCGAAATCCCAAGCATAAGCAACCGGTGCATCAAGGTAAGGTAGGGAGTTGTTGTCAAAGGAAAGCCCCCATGCATCAAATCCATCTCCGCTAAACTGGATGTTTTCCCAAGTCTGTGATTCGTTTGGCGAAAGAGTACCGTTTGCAGTTGGCTTCATGTTGTTGAGGATTTGAGGTGAAGAGGAAAGCGTGTCAACAGAGGTTCCAATCATGTCTTTCATTTCCATTTGGAACGTGTATTGGGAGTTGGAAGGAGCAGTGAACCAGATGCTTTCTTCTGTCGCAACTCCTCCACCCGCAGACACCCTTTTGGTCACAGTATCAACAACTGTCCCGCTGTTATCGAGAACTTTTGTCGTGACGTCGAGATCTTCAAAGAACGCATTTGAAAAGACTTCATAATTGATTTGGACGGTATCTGGAGAACCGTCGCCATCACGGTCGCTCAAAGCGGTAGTGTTGAGCGTCAGTGTGGCTGGAGATGTGATACGAGCTGCTTCGATATCAACGGTGCCTTGAGGGTACGAGGGGCCACACGAGGTATAATCACAATCAGCCACGGTACTTGCATACCATGTAATCGCCCAAACCTCATCGGTCAAATTTCCAAAGCCAGGAATGAGTGCAGTAGCAACGTTGTTTTGAAAGTCCAAATCAGTGGCAGTCCACAAACCGTCAGCGGTTGCCTTCGAAACAACAACACCGTCAAATTGGCTGACGTCAGCAGTTAAACGCATCGTCAAAGGTGCAGGTGAAGAGGTTCCGGGGGTGAATTTGAATGCACGAATACCCCAACCTTCAACCGAATGTCCAGTCGAAGACCATGGTCCTGCCCAGTTACTGTTGGTATCGGCCGGTTGAACGCGACAGAACGAATTCGAAGAACACGTTGAGGTTAAATCAAGATTTGAGAATCCGTAGATTCCCTGAGAGGAATCAAGTACTGCTGCAATCGAAAAGTTTGCAAAGATTTCACCCATGGTTCGTCCAAGCATACCGCTTTGACCGCTCACTGGTGAACGTGCTAAATTTTCAACACCTAAACCGCCAGTAGCAGAGTCTTGAACCAATTGGCGAACTGCAGGTCCACCGCCAAGGTGGTCGGCCAAATACATCGTGAAGATGAAGCCCGCACCATAGTCAGCAAAGCGTTGGTTCCACCAACGGACTGAGAGTTCTGATGCTTGCGTCCATTGATTCAGGTGACTTACAAGAGTTGAATCAGCCCCAAAACACAGGAAAATCGCTACATCGGCATTGCCTTCATCGATCCAGAGGTTTTCATATGGGTCTTGGGCGTTGTGTAACAAGTGTTCTAATTCGTGGGCGAGAATTGATTTACCCCAACTCAAGGTAACATCCGCATAGTCAACAAACACTGCTTCACGTGAACTTGACATTGATGGTGCGAAGTATCCCCCGATGTTGTAAGCACCATCGATGTCGTAAATGACAATCTGAACCTGACAATTATTATCGACATCTGGCGGCGCTAAACCTCGTCCATCTTGGTAGTCTTTTCCGTAGTAGGTTGTCATGGTAGGATAAATTGTTTGATCCCATGAAGAGGCGAGGTTATTCAAGACCGTAGAACTCAAAGTTCGGCCAGATTGGACCAAGAATGCGACAGTTGTTGTGGTTTTGGCAACATAGGTGTCTACAGAGCCTCCAGAGGTAGGAACAGTAAGCTGGTCGTTGACTACATGAGGGTTACATGCTCTTGCAGAAGAACGTGCGGAGGTTTGAGGCTCGTAAGCCATGTCTTCAATACCGGGCCGACCAGCATCGATCCACTCTTGTTTGAGGAAAGAGAACGCAGAAACAACTGGCTGTTCTTCTTCAATCATCAAGTATTGATGGCCCATCCCAATTTCAAAATCGGCGATGTCTCCAATCACAACGCCGCCGGCACTGTAAGGCAGCACCTCGTTTACCTCCTCTGATTCAGCCCCTACTGAAAGGAGAAGAGGTGAGATTCCAGAGACAAAAAGAAGTGTTA
>CABYOM010000086.1 GCA_902520595.1 uncultured Candidatus Poseidoniales archaeon
CGCATGAAAACCATGGCTATAATCGCTGAAAATACTGGCAATACCAATAGAAGTTGTCCAACAGTAGAATTTCCGGGAACCATGTAAACATAAGGAGTATAATCGGCACAAACGCCTATGAGATCTGGAGCACCTTTGGAACTGATGATTTCTGCAGGTTGAGTTGCTGTTCCTTCCGCACAATATACGTGGTATGCTCCTCCAATAACGTCTACAGATCCACCTGGAGAGAGAAGGATGAGTGATGCCATGATGAGTGTCGCTATCGAAGGAATTGCCCACCAGAGGTTATTTTTTATTACCGGCTTAGTCATGAATTCTAACCTTTTTATCGGATAGAAAGAAACCGTTGAAACGTACATCATAATGCATGTCAATCCGCAAATATACCAGCCTATACGAAAATACTGCATGAATTCTATAAATTCAGGACTTCCTTGGAAGGGGTAGATGTTGTACCATGTGACCATAACCCTGTATGCCTCAGCCACGAGGAGTACAAACATGAAGCGATTCTCTGGCCTTTTTGGTCTTGCGCGAATGGTTAACGATGCGAGAACTAACAGAACGAGGCATGTCACAAGAGAGAGTATTGCATGGATAATGCTAAGTCCAACAGTTTGCCCTTTTACTAAGTCTATCTCCCCAATATGCCGGATATAGTACGGGACTATGCCCCCTACATGAGTCATATTTGCCGTAGCAATTTATCTTTAATAGATATAGTGCTGTGAATTTATTTAATCCAAGAATTAACCGCTGTTTATATCTAAAATGGATGGTAGTTCTTCAGATTTCATTGTGCCACATGAATTCTATTTTTCTGGCACTGAAATAGTATTCTAATGGGGTAATCTTGCGAATACAATTGTTTCAAAGGTACGGTTTCCCTTGGCAGGCGGTTCACTCAACCGTTCATCCGGCAGCAACCGTTTGAACACTAACATGAAGAGGGAGAGAGCGAAAGCCCCGGCATGGACGTGGTCTCCCACTGGTTCTGGGGCGTTCTCGCCACCCGCAAACACGTCAACTGGAAGGTCGCAGGGCCGATGGCTGTCCTACCCGACCTCCTGGCCTTCATCCCATCCTTCGTCTATTCCATCGCTAACGGCCTCGAGCGACCGACGGTGGACGACACGACCGTGACCTCGGACTTCCCTGCCATCGCTTGGGAGATGTACCAGTACACGCACAGCGCCGTAGTGGTCACCGCCGCTGTGCTCGTGTCATGGTTGCTGTTCGCCCGCTTCAGAGGCTCGCGCTTTGAGTCTCAATTCGCCAAGCAGCATCGTTCCAAACCTCTCAAGATGGCTTTTCTCTTGTGGATTCCCTGGTACCTCAACATCCTGCTGGACATCCCTTCGCACACGTTGCAGTTCTTCCCCACGCCGGTGTTCCATCCGATTTCCGATTTCCAAATCGACGGCACCCGCTGGTCGACGCCCATCGTTTTGTTCACCAACGTGGGCGTGCTGGTGATGCTGTGGGTGTACGTGCTGTGGAAGGACCGCAAGCAAACCAAAAACGAGACGTGAGCCTTTTACGAAATTGGATACATGTATCAAAGATGCAAACGCGGTGGAGAGAGCCATTATCAGATAATAAAGTGCAATACATAATTCAAACTTCAACAAATTCTGCATCAAAAGCTCTCAAGAATATTGAATACCCAACTGTTACGCTTGAGTCTGTTCTCTCACATTGGAGTGTGGAATCGCCCGCCTCAGCATTGGCAGTAAAGGAAAAATCATAACTCCCTATGATTTCATCTGAGGTATCAAACATTTTTTCTAATTCTGCGATAGTATATCCGGTTACATAAGATTCTGAACCGAGGTTTGGTAGGTCTAGGAAATTAAATGAATGCACTTCACTTAACTCAACTTGAGAAGCCACACTTCCATTCGGTGTCTCGGCAGTGTATGAGACGGAGTCTGTGGCGTCCTCTCCGGGATCTGCAAGACATCCTACACCTGTTGACTCCTCATTGTCACCGTTATTATCAAGAACGTCAATATATAATTCCAACCCAATGATATTTCTCCCCTCGGCATCCTCAGGAAAATCGGCTTCAGTCAATAATAGTGTTACGGTTTCTCCGTCGCCAATTTCGGTCTGGACGCTGAACCACTCAATCGATTCATCTTGACCGAGGATGGCGTAGTTCAAGTCTCGCTGATAGGCGTTCTCTTCTTGCGTCCATTCCATGACC
>CABYOM010000087.1 GCA_902520595.1 uncultured Candidatus Poseidoniales archaeon
AGGAAGCATAGATGTCTGAGAATTAAGGTGCTCTAATCCACCTCTCATGTTCTCAGTAAGATGAATGACGGTGACGTAGTTATCCCAAGCAGGGATTCCAAACAGCGCATGGTGCTCTTTGACCACTTTATCCATGTCTTCTTTGAATCGTTCAAGCATGCCTGCATCTACTTCGTGTCCACCGCTGTCCCACAGTTTGAGGTGGTGTGTTCGCCCATCAACAACCCATGAATCCATCGGGTTTGGATTACATTCGATGATGGCATCAAGGAATTCATCACGGTTTGGAGAAGTGAAACTGTGTGTAGTGCCTGAGTTTGAGGTAAGTTCACCCTTACCAGAACGATTGCCAGTTGACGTGTATTGCGTTGCAGGTGTCCATCCTTTTGGTGAATGCAGTTCAACAATATGTTCCATGTTCATTCTGGCTGAATCTATTCCTTCTGTTGGCATAAACCAGGTGAATGGAGGCATCATGTGCATGTGCGTGGTATCCAAATGGTTCGCACGAACTGAGAGGTTGACTGCTAGAAGCTGGTAGGTTAGCATGACACTGGTCGAATCCGGAGAGAGTTTGATACGCATTGCATCGACATCTTTCCGTTGTGCAGTGAGCGTATTTCCTGCTTGGTCGGTGGCAACGAAATCCGTCATGTGTTGAATTGGCTCTCGCAAGAAATAGGAGCCAGGAACCCAACGAGGGAAGTGCATAGTGAGGTTTGAGGAGGTGAAAGGTCCTTTGATTTCAATGCCTACGGAAAGTCGGCGAGACTCTCCTTCTGTAGCGTCGATAAGAAAGCGGATGCCCGAGGATTGGCGGCTCATAGACCGAGTTCAGTGGAGGCGGTAGAAAGGTTCTCTGCTGAAATGCGGAGTAACTCTTCGCTGCATTCAGCAAGGAAACTGCGATTTGCCTCAGCGATTTCCTTCTCTCCACACCGTCCAATGAGACGTTCGATAAAACGTGCTCGTTCGATCACATTAACCGAATCATTTCCAATAATCTTCCAGCGTAGTGCATCGATTTCTTCACTTTTCTTTCCCTGCATCCATCGACCTACGACAACATAGAGTTCATGTTTGAGAAGTAAAAGAATCGCAGCATCTTCTAAAGAATCGCATTGTAAGCGTAATTCTTTGACCAATGCTTTCAATGTTTGACCATCGGCTTGCTCCGCAATCTCGATCAAGACTTGTCCGGCATTGTGCACTGCTGAAGACAGCATTGGTGAGGCATTAATTCCCCTTTTGAGAATTTCTTTCATGCCCTCTTCTGAAAGCATCTCACCCTTATCGACAATCGCTTGTAAAGCCGCTTCACATACACCCTGATTCTCATCGTGAAGAGCAGCGGCACGATGCTCGGGAATCGCTCCTTTACTCAATACTGCCATTCGACGTATTGCGCTATCGGTATGGGTTTGGAATGTTGATGCATACTCGGCGGCGTCCTTGCCTCTTAGCAACGCTTCAGCAGCTTTTCTTGCACATGTCAAATCATCATCCTCGATGAGTAAGAGGGCGATTTCGGTCGTGTCTTGAGAAAAGTCTCCAAGTAAATTGGCAGCGCAACGCCGTGCATCAAGCCAGGCATGCATCGCTAATGTTCGTAAGGATTCAACACCTTGCTTTGGGGCCCACTTACGATGCGCTTCAAGTGCCTTCGAGCGGAACCAAGCATCCTTATCGTTGAGCAGAGGAACAAATCCTTCCAAAGCGCGTGGCATATCGGTATCGAACAAGACCCGAATTGCACGCCTTCGCTGTCGCACATCACGGTGCTTTAGGCGAGCAATTTCGCTATCTAAACCACCCCGTGCCATGATGCACCGAGCAGACGGTGCCTCATAGGGATGTGCATCACTCTTCTTCAAAAGAAGAAATCTCAACCACAGCCTTCGCTTGCTGATCGATTCCCATATTATGTTGCTCAACCATGTCGTATTCAAGGATATTTTCACGCTTCGAGCGAACCCGTTCAAGTCGCAGCCCTTGGTGAGGACCAATCAATCGCATTTGCAGAGCACGCTCATATTTCTTGCTCACTGCCTGCAATTCTTCTTCGGATTCAGTCAAAAGTAACATCTCTTCAAATTCTTTGGTTCTTCGGTCTCGAGATAGGAAAGCGAAGGCGAGATACAATGCACTCGGTCCA
>CABYOM010000088.1 GCA_902520595.1 uncultured Candidatus Poseidoniales archaeon
GATTGTCATTCCTGCGACCCGAGTTCAATTCTCGGAGTGGGCGCCTACTTTTCTTACTGTGATAAACAGTTCTTGATATACTGATTCAACGGCATTTTGCCATGGACAACAAACCCAGACTGGCAGTTTCTGCGTGTTTGCTTGGCGAGAAAGTATGCCACAATGGGGATTCTGCTGAGTTTCGAGCACTGACCAATGAGTGGAACGGACATTTCGATTTAGTCGGAATTTGTCCCGAAGTCGATATTGGAATGGGAACGCCCCGTCCTGCAACTCGTCTGGCAGATGATGGTGAATCCATCCGTCTTGTTAATCCCCAAAACGGTAATGATTTCACCTCACAAATGCTTGAATACGCCCAGTTACAAGCAAATGCACTGGTTGATTCAGGAATTTGCGGTTTTGTCTTCAAGAAAGATTCTCCGAGTTGCGGACTTGAACACGTCAAGGTCTACCGTAATGGGCACGATCAAGCAGTTCGCAACGGGATGGGAATGTTTGCGAAAATATTCACGACTCTTTACCCGCACATCCCCGTGATCGAAGAAAGTCGACTGACCGACCCACAGCAAGCAGAACACTACTTTGCGCGCGTCCACTTCTTTTCACTTTGGTATCATGAGGGTAAGAAAGGGTGGACTGACAAGGCAATAAAGGAATTTCATAACGTCAACAATCTCTTCTTATTGAGTCGTTCACCAGACGCTAAACGTAAACTTGGCCGCCTCATCATTCAAGGCTTTGACAACGGCGAACATCCTGAGACGGTTGCCCTTGCTTACATGACAGAGGCCCAACAATCGCTCAATGTTCTCACAAAGGCCGGACCAATTGCTCATGCCATGGAGCGCGTTTTAGGTAACTTGTCAAGCAACCTCAGTAAGAGCGAACGTCAAGAAATGCTTGATGTTATTCACGATTTCCGACAGGGCCTTCTCCCTCGTTCTGTTCCACTGGCATTGCTTCAGAACCATTTGCGCCGTTACCACATTGATACAGCAATACACCAGAGGTTCCTTTCTCCGATACCGTCGTCTCTTGGATTGATGGCTCGAGTTTGAACGCGTCTTTAGAAATTCACTGGTTCTTCTCTCTGTTTTTGAGCGCCTCAGCTAATGCACGAGCACCAGCCCTCTCAATCCATCCGCTGTCATCTGTGATGTCGATGACATCAATGTCAAGAACCTGCAATCCAATCAAACCCAACCGTTTGCCAATAATGTCACTGCAATGATTCAAGAACCACGTTTTGTTACGATTGATGTCTTCGATGGTAATCATTTCAATGGCTGAAGCAAAATCTTGAGAAACCATGTCTTGAGCAATCTGCTCAATTTCGAGAGGTGAGCGGCCGGAAAGTGCCCTTTTGCCATTTTCTAAAACCTGCTGCTCATCTGAGGCACCTACCGTAATTTTGGCAGTAATATTGAGTGAGATGTCCTGCTTTGTAGGTAACTCTTTGAAATCAAACTCGAGGACAACCAGTGTAGGGATTTCAACGGGCTCTTCCATAGACGTTATACGCGCAGTCGCCTTTTCATCTTATCCGAAATCCTGCTTTTCTTTATATGGAGTCGAAAGGTCCGATTTGTGAAGTGAAATTATGGATGAGAAAACATACACCGTAGAAATAGCAGATGCCACTGGACACAGCGTTGTCGAGATGACCAAGACCGACCTTATTGACCAGGCGTCAAAGAGCCAAGGAAACTGGGTTTTTGTCGACAACCGAATGGTGGCAACAGACCAACTTGAGAACACCGACTTTGATGCAGCACAGCACATCCGCGTCGTACCTGCTCTACAAGCAGGTAAAGATTCGACTGATGAGCCAACATACACTGTTGAAATCGCAGACCCAACCGGGCACAGCGTCGTTCAGATGACCAAAAGTGAAATCGTTGACCAAGCCAAGCAACAATCAGGATCTTGGGTCTTCGTTGACAGTTGCATGGTTGCCACAGATGCGCTTGCAGATACTGATTTGAGTACCGCCCAGCACATCCGCATGGTGCCAGCACTCCTTGCCGGCCAGTGAACCGTTTTCAGGTTCCAAT
>CABYOM010000089.1 GCA_902520595.1 uncultured Candidatus Poseidoniales archaeon
CTTTATCTGGGCCTGAAAAGTGGGCGGCAATGACGTTATGTTCTCCGCTTTTGAGCCATTCTGTTGCGACAATTTCAGTTTCTTCATCGCCTTCATAGTAATCGCTATGACCCTTGAATGTGTCAACGAAGTCAATGTCTGGCATCCCATCGTAGATGTTTCCCATGACATAGCTTCCTACCATGCCAACGGAATAACGCGAGTCTTGTGCTGCGAGTGTCCAAGGATCACTGCCACCTGGATGGCCTAAATTGAAATTATTAAGACCATCAATCGGCCTATTGGGGACCCCTGTCATCAATTCACTAATGCACGTCGCAGACAGTGTTAGAGGACCTGTCTGGATGTTGAGAACAGCAGCATTTTGTTTGTGACCGTTCAAGTTCGGCATGGAATTGGAGTCAAGCATCAAATCTCTTCCAACCCCATCCAAAATAATGAGGAGAAAGCCTTCATTCTGGCTGTTGATGCTAATTGCTTCAACTTCACCAGGCGGTGTATCCGTATCCAAGAGAACGTAAGGGGCTGTAACAAAGGCTGGAATGAGCATCAAGGCCAGAAGAAAATACAACCACCGTGTTGGTGGTGAACTGTAATTTCCGGCGATGTGCATCGTTTCCATATATTGGCCTCAAAGCGAATTAAAGGCTGGTTAACAGAAGTCACGTCCTGAAGAGGCCCCCCCCGAAAGGGGGGCCATTCAGTGACAATTCTGTCAATGCTTCAATCCAGGTATCGTTTACCTGTTTCAACTGTAGGAACCAATGTCATCGGAAGTGATGCCATAGTGAGCCCAGACGTGCTCGAGGTGAGCAGTAACGTCGTAGGATGTTCCAAGTTGAGTAGCGTCTTGAAGGTTCAAGATCTCGTTGATTTTGTCTGCACCGTAGTGTCCGTCGAAGGTTTCGTTTGTTGCGTCACAAGCGGATGCATCAGAATCCCCGACATAGGTTACGTTTCCGTCAGTGTGGATGCAAGCATTGGTGTAAGCAGCCGAGTATGCTTCGATTGCCTTCCAGAATGCATATCCTTCAACTTGATACTTAGCAGCGGAATCGTTGCTGTCCATCTTTGAAGTGTACTTGAGTACTGCTTGGGAGTAAGTGATAACCAAGTTCTTGACAACAGTGTCTGCAGCTGCAGTGTATCCAGCAGAGTCTTCTGCTTGAAGTGCTGCAAGTCCGTCAATCATTGCGTTTTGGGAAGCAGTTAGAGCGTTTGAAACACCATCGGTTTCTGTACCAAAGTCAGCAGCACGCTTCTTCATAACGTATGCTGGGGAACAGCTCCAGTCTTCATCAGGTCCGTGGAAGAATGCCCATCCTTCGTCCCAGTTGTGTGGGGCGCCGGAGTCATTGTCGACGTTACCAGCATCTGCCTTTGCAATTGCGGAGTTCAACTCGTGAATGGTGTAAGCAACCATTCCCATGTTAACAGTCAACTTAGCGATACCTTGGTATCGAACGGTGTCAGAAACACCAGCGAAGTCGCCTGTGCCATCCATTGCAGCCATGATGTGGTCATCGACTGATCCAGATGCGTTGTAGTAATCATCGTAGCCGTGGTTCTTGCCATCAGCAGATGCAAAGCCAGCGAGAGTGCGGTAAGAGCCATCGCTCTTTTCTGCATTCTTGCCGTTCATGTAGATGTCCTTTGCAGTTGCGAAGTCGTAGCCACCATCAGAGCTGGCTGCGGTCTTCATGTCGCAAAGGTCCTTCATGAGAGAGCGGTGATTGTCAACATTTGATGCATAGGTGTAGCCACCGTCTTCTGCATCCATTGCATCGGCCGCATCTGTTGCGTCGGTTGTTTCGTCTTCTTCTTCTGATGCCAAACAGCCTGCCAATCCAGAAACTGCCATCAGTGCAATCAGTAGTAATCCTTTCAGTTTTGTGTAGTTCATTATAATGTCCTCAGTTTAGGTGGCCCTAAAAACCCCTTATAAAAGTATGTTAGGGAGCCTTAAACTTTTGTCAAGATTGGGTATCAATGCTTTGAGCGGGTTAGAGAAAACAAGCCACTGGAGATATGCAGTGGCGATTGTCAGAGAA
>CABYOM010000090.1 GCA_902520595.1 uncultured Candidatus Poseidoniales archaeon
GAATTGATCGATGTAGTGAAACCGTTTTTTTCTGACGTTCGTCGTTTTTCACCCCATGCTTCAAGAAATTCTTCTTCAGAAGTGTATTTGGTTTGCAGAAATTTCATGCCGTGGAAATTTAGAAAAACGAGCGTTTTGGAAGGTTATGAAACTGCTTTGAATCTCAAACTGGGTGGAGATGATATCGAAGAAGCGCCGGATATCATCACTTCATCATTTTCAGTTCGAAAAAAGAAAACCGAATAGTTTGATGAGCATTGAGGTGAATCTCACCTTATGGAAAGCGACTCCGGCAACCCCGATATAAGAAAGAAAATTACCCACAGTAGGCAAAAGATATCCGAACTGAAAGCAAATCAATTGATTCAGCGACTCGAATTGGTATTACTGCGAATCTATCCCCAGCGTATGGTTTACTCTGAGCAGTATGTTGGTCCTGTGGCTGCAGCATGTGGTCGTGATGAGACCGGTCTTGTTGGCGTCGTACTTTGGGGTGAGCAAATACAGCGAGTACAAGTCGGTGACATCGTTTCGTTTGAATCTGGATGGTGCCGAGAAAGAAAGGGAGAACTTGTAGTCAGCACTGGGCGAAACGGTCGCTTAACCGTACTTGGTCGTTAATGTTCAAGTTGGATTTGAGCATTTTGAAAGACATTTCTCAGGGTCAATGCGAGGTGATTCTGCACGCAAGCATAAAGAAGGAGAGGGCGTGGGCCATTTGTTCCTGAGGACCTATCATGAGTGAAAGAGCAAAAAATTGTACATCATCCGGTGTCCCGCTTGAAGAAACCGGTTCAACATCCTTCCCTTGTCCAGGTTGCGACTTTGCTATCGGTCGCAGTCCACGATGCCGTAACCAAGGCGTCATTTACATTTGTCCAAACCCAGAATGCAAATATCAGGGGCCCTGAGGTGATTTTATGGGTATGGTAGCAATGACATACAAAATCAATCCTGATGCTGATGCTGAAAATGTTGATGCAGATGCAATCGCTGTTGCTGTTCAAGGCCTCAGTGATGATGTTTACGATGTTCAATCTGTTGAGGTTAAACCCTTGGCTTTCGGGCTTAAATTTGTTCAAATCCATGTCGTCATGAATGACGGTGAAGGATTAGCAGATGCATTGGAAAGTAAAATCTCACAAATCTCTGGTGTCGGAGAAATTGAAGTTCTTTCAATGGGTCTTCTCTAAGTTCCACTTACAATTGGTGCAGTGGACAACGCATGAATTCTCTTAGCAGAGTCGTAGCGTAACTTCCCGAAGAAAGTACGAACCGAAATCGGATACATGCCCCTTCAGGATGCCATCGGCTATTGTTCAAAGGTCCACTCTTCCATCTTTCACCCATTGAATCATCGTTTGCAATAGGGACGCTGTCAATACTCATTTCCTTGAAACTGGTGACAAGTGATCGGCGAGTTCCGCGAGTGGATAGTCGAGGGATTGCTTCAACTTGCCAACTCACATCGGACAAACCCATTTGCTCAATGACACTCTTCTCAATCTCTCCACCTAAGCCATTGCAAGTTTGAATTTCACTGCCCGGAAGTGGTCCAGTAGGAACTAATCGGCCAAGCTGACAATTTCGAATGATTCGGGGGAGGGTTCTTTGTTCGACAAGGACACAACTCGACGCATCCAATTGCCCCTTTTCGTCGATACGTCCAACGTAATCTCCCTCAACAGGGATACTAATTGGATGGTTTTCAGACAGTCTTGCATGAAGTGCTTTATTGAACACAACAGATTGCAAAGCGTGAATTGTCATCAATTGAAGATTACCCGGCAGTTTTCGAAATGCACCGACATAGTCTTCAGGCCTATGGAGAAGATGTTCGACCATCTTTCGCTCAAACCCGAGCCATTTTGGCGCCATCTCCAATCCTTCTTGAGTTGGGCCATGGTTTCGAACATGCTCTCTGAATGCTGCTACATCTGAATTCTCAGACTCACCAGCCATCGCGATATAGGTGAGTGCTGCCTGTTTCCAATCCTCTGATGTGACATGTTTTCCA
>CABYOM010000091.1 GCA_902520595.1 uncultured Candidatus Poseidoniales archaeon
GCCAGCCCCGCTGTCGATATCAGCCACCCGCCAAGTTGAGGCGTTTGAGGTATCATGAGCCCACAGTTCGTGGCCGCTGCTGCCAGGAGCCGCACTGAAGTAGAGCGTATCACCGACGAATATCGCCATTCTATATCCGGGGCCACTGCCGCCAGCCCCGCTGTCGATATCAGCCACCCGCCAAGTTGAGGCATTTGAGGTATCATGTGCCCACAGTTCGTGGCCGCTGCTTCCATCTTCCGCATTGAAGTAGAGCGTATCACCGACGAGCATCTCCATGTATGGTCCGGGGGAACTGCTGCCACCCCCGCTGTCGATATCAGCCACCCGCCAAGTTGAGGCGTTTGAGGTATCATGAGCCCACAGTTCGTGGCCGCTGCTATCATACGCATCGAAGTAGAGCGTATCACCGACGAGGATCGACATGTAATATCCGGGGGAACTGCTGGAACTGCTGCCAGCCCCGCTGTAGATATCATTCACCAGCCATGTTGTTCCGTTACCATAGGTTGTGGTGGTGCTTGAGGCGCTGCTGAGTCCGGTAATGTTAGCCGGATCCAATGCCCACAATTCCCGTCCGTTGATTCCGTCGCTGGCTCCGAAATAGAGGGTGTTGCCAACGACTATCAGGCTGGAGGGAGAACTGCCACCGCCGCTTCCGACGTCCTGGACCATGACCGTGCCTGAAGCAGTTCCATCGCTCTTCCACAATTCCACTCCGTTGGTTCCGTCGTTGGCTGCGAAATAGAGGGTGTTGCCAAAGGTTGTAAGGTGATGGGGAGACGAACTTTGGCTGCCACTGAAGATGTCCTTGACCATCACCGTGCCTGAGGCTGTTCCATCGCTCTTCCACAATTCGTATCCGTTGGTTCCGTCGTTGGCTCGGAAATAGAGTGTGTTGCCAATGGCTGTGAGGTGGCTGGGAGAACTGCTGGCAGCCCCGCTGTAGATATCCTTGACCATCACCGTGCCTGAGGCTGTTCCGTCGCTCTTCCACAATTCGGCTCCGTTGGTTCCGTCGTTGACTTGGAAATAGAGTGTGTTGCCAACGGCTGTGAGGTCTTGGAGATTCGCACTACTGCTGCCACTGTTGATGTCCTTGACCATCACCGTGCCTGAGGTTGTTCCATCGCTCTTCCACAATTCGGCTCCGTTGGTTCCGTCGTAGGCTAGGAAATAGATTGTGTTTCCAACGGCTGTGATGTCGTTGGGAGAACTTGCGACACTTCCGCTTCTAATATCCTTGACCATCACCGTGCCTGAGGCAGTTCCATCGCTCTTCCACAATTCGTTTCCGTTGGTTCCGTCGTTGGCTTTGAAATAGAGGGTGTTGCCAACGGCTATGAGGTCTTGGGGAGTACTGCTGCCAGTTCCGCTGTTGATGTCCTTGACCATCACGGTGCCTGCGGCTGTTCCGTCGCTCTTCCACAATTCCTCTCCGTTGGTTCCGTCGTTGGCTTTGAAAAAGAAAGTGTTTCCTATGGCTGTAAGACTTCCAGGAGAGCTGCTGGCACTGGGTCTGATGTCTTTGACCATTACCGTGCCTGAGGTTGTTCCATCGCTCTTCCACAATTCATATCCGTGGGTTCCGTCGTGGGCTCGGAAATAGAGGGTGTTTCCAAGTGCTATAGATGAGGATGAAGTACTGCCGAGGGTGCCGCTGTTGATGTCTTTGAGCATTACAGTGCCTGAGGTTGTTCCTTCGCTCTTCCACAATTCAGTTCCGTGGGTTCCGTCGTCGGCTGCGAAAAAGACAGTGTTTCCAACTGCTGTAGGATACCAAAGAGTAGTACCGGCACTGCCGCTTCTAATCTCCTTGACCATCCAAGCAGTTCCGTTGCCGTTGTAGGTTCCAGAGTTTGAGTTGCTTGCTGCACTGGCGTTGTATTGGAAAGTAATATTGGTCATCGGCTCATCAATGAGCAGATTCGCACCTTCGATGCTCGGTGTGAGTGTGTAGGAGGACGTACTCAATCCGGTACTGGTATCCCAGGTATCGCTGCC